>CAZEFM010000003.1:85467-93172 GCA_964511575.1 uncultured Phycisphaeraceae bacterium
GGTGATGGTCGCCCACGAGACGAAAGCCGACGCGGTGGGCCACGGCGCGACGGGCAAGGGCAACGACCAGGTGCGCTTCGAACTCACGTACATGGCGTTGGACCCGAAGCTGAAGATCATCTCGCCGTGGAAAGATCCGCGTTTCCTGGCGGACGGACTGAACGACCGCGAAACAGCGATCGATTACGCCAAAAAGCATCAGATCCCCATCACCGTCTCCAAGCGCAAGATCTATTCGCAGGACCGCAACCTGTGGCACATCTCGCACGAAGGCGCGGAGATCGAAGACCCCGCCAACGAGCCGCTGGATCAGGTGTACACGATCAGCGTGCCGGTGAAGAAAGCACCGAACACACCCGAGTACGTCGAGGTGACGTTCGAACAGGGCGTGCCCGTCGCGATCGACGGCAAGAAGCTGGCGGGACACGACCTCATCGCCCGCCTGAACACGATCGGCGGCCAGCACGCGGTGGGACAGACGGTGCTGGTGGAGAACCGGCTGGTGGGGATGAAGTCGCGCGGTGTGTATGAAACGCCGGGCGGCACGATTCTCTATGAAGCGCACAAGGCCTTGGAACAGCTTTGCCTTGAGCGTGACCTTTACCACTACAAGCAGCAGATCGCGCTGCGGTATGCGGAACTGGTGTACAACGGCCAGTGGTATCACCCACTGCGTGAGGCGATGCAGGCGTTCATCGACCACGCCAACCAGGTGGTGACGGGCACGGTGAAGGTGAAGCTCTTCAAGGGCCGGGCAAGCGCGGTGAGCGTCACCTCGCCCAAGAGCCTTTACGACACGGAACTGGCAAGCTTCGCGATGTCCGGCTACGACGTGACCGCCGCCCGCGGGTTCATCGACCTCTACGGCCTGCCCATGAAGGTACGGGGGCTGAAGCAGAAGGTGAAGGCGTAAAGGGGCACAGCCAGCGATGAGCGGGGGCATCTTTGCAAAGCAGGAGCGATTGAAGCCATCGGCGATGGCGACGGTTGCGGAGCGTCGCTTCGCCGACGCCCAAGCGCTGGTCAGCACCGGTGACAACGCACGCGCCAACGGAGCGGCATACCTGGCTGGCTTCGCGATCGAGATTCTGCTCAAGGCTCGCCTTGTCGCCAAATACCCCGCCACTGCACGGAAGAGGTTTCGTGAGCTGGCGGATGATGAACGGGAAATATGGTCATTGATTTGGCGGCAGCACGATCTGGAGGCGATGCTTGCCAACCTGTCACAACTTGAAAGCGCATTGAAGGCACGCGGTGAACGCGACGGACGCGATCATCTGGCCGACCTGCGAAAACTCTGTGCCACATGGACGATTCATGCACGCTATTCGACGCGTACAATGTCCATGACGGAAGCACAGCGAATTGTCGAACTGGTGCGTTCGCTGAAGGAGCTACTCAAATGACCAGACAGGACGTTGACAAGCTCACGGATGCGTTGAAGCAGCGGTTTGAAGCGACGGTGGAAGTGGAGCAGGTGGGCCCGAACGGCCGATTCCGTTTTGCCGTGGTTTCTCCGCAGTTCCGCGATATGCCTCAACTCGATCGCCAGGACGCAATCTGGTCGGTGGTGGACGAGGCGCTGCCCCGCGAAGCGACATTGGATGTCTCGCTGATCCTTGCCTACGCGCCGGAAGAGCTCGAGAAGACGGCGTGATTCGCACGACGGAATGCGGCGTGCCCGTGACTTGAGGTGAAGCGATGACTTGTGCTTTCTGCGAGATCATCGCGGGGCGGGCGGAGGCGGCCGTGGTGCTTGATGAGCCGGGTTGTGTGGCGTTTCTCGACCGGCGGCCGCTGTTTCACGGGCATGTGCTGCTTTGTCCGCGCGAGCATGTTTCGACGCTGATGACATTGCCGGACAAGTTGGTGGAGCCGTTGTTCGCCACGGCGAAGCGGATCAGCCGGGCGGTGGTGCAGGCGATGGCGGCACAGGGCACATTTGTGGCGATGAACAACGGTGTGAGCCAGTCGGTGGATCACCTGCACATCCACATCGTGCCGCGCAACCGGGGCGACGGCCTGCGCGGGTTCTTCTGGCCACGCATCCGATACGACAGCGATGAACAGATGCACTCCGTCGCCGAGGCGATTCGCACGGCGCTGACGTCGCTCTGACATCACACCACGTGCGCTGCCATCCTGCGGAGGTTTTCCAGACTCAGTCGCGCCGATGTGAACGGATCACCGCCGATCCAGTCCGCATCCTGCTCGACAATGAGGTGCCGCACACCGCAGCGTGCGGCCTCCTGCACGGCGGCGTCGATCTCAATAACGCCCGTCCCCACCTCGCAGAACCGTTGATCCCCGCCCGGGGCCATGTCCTTCACATGCAGCAGCGGCACGCGACCCGCCAACCGCTCCAGCCAGTTCATCGGCTCGTCCCGCGCATGGGCGATCCAGTACAGGTCCAGTTCGAACTGCACGTACCGTTCATCGGTTTCGTTCACGAGAATGTCGATGCCGCGCGCATCGTCCGTGCCGGTCGCGCCGGGCAACGGCTCCCACTCAAAACTGTGGTGGTGATAGCAGAGGGTCAGGCCCGCTTCCGTCGCGGCAACGCCCAGCCGATTGAGCCGATCCGCCGTGGCGAGATACCCCGCGCGGTCGCGCATGTCCGGCGGAATCCATGGCACGACGATGTAACCGCACCCCAGCGCCTCGGTCGCCAGCAGCAGCGGGTCCATATCGGTATCCAGCGCCTCCAGCGGGGTGTGCCAGCCGACGATGGACAGCCCCGCTCGGTCGCACGCCTGCCGCATCGCATCGGGCGTCAGGTCGAACAGATCCGCCAGTTCCACCCGTTCGTAACCCGCCTCGGCAACCTGCTGCAACCCCCCTTCCAGATCAGCACGCAGTCGGTCGCGGACGGTGTAAAGCTGCAAGGCGATGGGCAACATGATTTGCTCCCCTTTGAAATCACGGCTTTGGCCCAACAACGTCGCTTGATCCTATGGAGGATGAACGCTCCGGTCGCCCGCCAATCGCGGTCGGCCGGAAATAAAACGACCGGGTCGCGGGTGAGGCCAATCATGGACGTGCGGCGCGCCAGGGCGTAGAGTATCGGCACGCCCCCGACCCGGTTTTGGGTACGATTGCCTGCCGCTACGGCACCCGTACAACGGGGATAATATTGACCCAAGCGACTGCAAACAGGGAACTTGTGATGATTACGGCTATGGACCGTCGCGGAATGTGGATTGGTGGCACGCTGACGTCGGCGGTGCTTCTGTTCGGTGCGATGGGCTGCGACAACAGCGCCGCCGCTCCGGCCGGGGACGCCCAGACGCAAACGCAGGCTGTCGCCGACATTCCCAGCCCGCCGGATTGCTGCGCCGTTGAGCTTCCGCCGCGTGTTCCGCTTGCCGGTGGCGCTGCCGCTCCATCGCAGCCGCAAACCACCGCGGAGCAACCCGCTCCCGCCAGCGACGCCGTGCCGACCCTCGACGACCCGAAGTCGCAGGCGGTGCAGGCGAACCATCGGCCCAGCCAATGGCTCGCCCCCGAGGAGCGCGAGGACTGGGACTTCAACTTCGACTTCCGCGATCAGGACAACAACGCGATCAACCTCACGAGCTATCACGGCAAGCCCATGGCGATGTCGTTCATCTTCACCCGCTGCTCCAACCCCTACATGTGTCCGCTGATCACGGTGCAGATGGCGAACCTGGAAAACGAACTTGCCAAGGCGGGGCTGCAGGACAAGGTCAACCTCGTGCTCATGACCTATGACCCGGTCCACGACACGCCCGAACGGCTCAAGCGGTACGGCCAGGATCGCGGGCTGAAGTTCACCAGCGCCAGGCTGCTGCAGCCGGAGATTTCACAATTCCGCCAGTTGATCTATGAGTTCGGCATCGATGCCAAGTTCAGCCCGCAGGGTGGCGTGGCGGATCACGGCATGGACCTGTACCTCTTCGACAAGCTCGGCCGACGCGTGCGGTACTACACCGGCGGCGTTTGGGACAATGGCGCGGTCATTCAGGACCTGCGCAAGCTCCTCGATGAGCCGCTCGAAGCCGAGCCGACCGCGGAAGCGGAATAATCGCTTCGCCACACAGCGTGGCCGCATCACGTCTCCCGTTGGTTCATCGCACGGAACGGGTGTTGACCGCGTTCGATGCGTCGGCGCATGGTTTTGCGCATCGCGCCGGTCGCGTTAGACTGGACCTGACGACACTTGCCCTTTCGCGCGATCGCGTGCAACACACTCTGGTACGGGAGGTTTCTCATGGCAAGATGGATACTGGCGATCACCGCCTGCCTCGCGGTGGCCCTGTCGCTTTCGGCGTTCGCCGCCGATGAAAAGGACCCCACTCTCGATGCACTGCAGCAGGCCAAGGAGGCTTACGTTCATGCCGCGGTGGCGGCGCGCGACGATCTGATCGACGCCTTCGATGAAGCCACCAAGGCGACCGCGCAAACGGGCAACCTCGACGGTGTGAAGGAGCTCACCGCTGCGCTGGACGCGTTCAAGAAGGACGGCACGCTTCCCACGACCCCGCGTCTGCGCACCGCCACCGCCGCCTATCAGCGTGCCCTTCGCACCGCCCACACTACCCTGGAACGGGCGTACGATCAGACGATTCGCGCCCTCACGCGGGAACTGCGCATCGAGGAGGCGGAGCATGTCCGCAAGGAATGGGAGAAGCTGCGTGACATCAGCGCGCAGCAGTTGGCGTTGGCGCCCGACCGTGCCGCCGCGGCGAAGCCCACGCCCGCCATTGCCCCGGGCAAGGTCCGCTACACCTTCCACGAGGTCAAACAGGGCGATCAGCCCAAACGTTTGATCCACAAAAACGAGGGGTTCTGCTATATCGTGGGGATCCACGGCGGATTCAACGGCGGCGGGGAGTGGGTGCAGCTCTCCATTGAGGATGACGGCTACTGGTGGGTCAAACTCGCCGGCCAGACCGACACGATGAACATCCGCATCGTCGCCGTCCACCTCGACTGATGTCCGGCCGGGGCAGCGGAGTCGCTTGTCACCCCTGCAGAATGCTCAGGCGCTTCGCAAACGAGAGAAACGGCTGGCAGCCAGCCACGCGTGCCGCTTCGACGACACATTATCCACAGCCTTGCCCGATGGTCCTGTGGCGGTAGACTTGATTCAGGCAGTTGCCTTGCGATCGCACCCGCTCCGGAGTCGCCACGGATGGCCAAGGCCTTCGTTCACCTGCATGTCCACAGCGAGTATTCGCTGCTCGATGGCGCCTGTCGCATCGGCGACATGGTCAAGCGCGCCAAGGAACTCGATCAGCCAGCACTCGCCATCACCGATCATGGCTGTCTCTTCGGCGTGGTTGATTTCTACAACAAGGCGCACGCCGCGGGTGTCAAGCCGATCGTCGGCATCGAAGCCTACATGGCGGCCGGAAGCCGACACGATCGCACCAGCACCGGCGTCAAGGATGGCGGGTTCCACCTGCTGCTGCTGGCGCAGAACATCACCGGCTACCGCAACCTGCTCAAGCTCTCCTCCATCGCCTACACCGAAGGCTTCTACTACAAGCCGCGCATCGACAAGGAAGTGCTCCGCGCGCACAGCGACGGGCTGGTGGTGACCAGCGCGTGCCTGGGCGGCGAGATCCCCTCCGCGCTGATGGCGAGCGATCGCAAAAAGGCGAAGGAAATCGCCGAGGTGTACCTCGACATCTTCGGCCCGGATCGCTTCTTCATCGAACTGCAGCGGCACATTCCCGAGCAGGACGCGGTCAACCCCGAACTGATCGATCTGGCCGACCGTCTGGGCGTGGGAACGGTGGCGACGAACGACGTCCACTTCCTGCTGAAGGAAGACCACGCGCACCACGATGCGTTGTGCTGCATCTCCACGGGCAAACTTCTTTCCGACACCTCGCGAATGAAGTACCCCACGCAGCTCTACCTCAAGTCGAGCGAGGAGATGTACGCCGCGATGAGCCACCCCAAGTGGGTGGAGGCGTGCGACAACACCCGCCGCATCGCCGACATGTGCGAGCTGGAACTCGACTTCAAGGCGAACCACGCGCCGGTCGTGAAGATCGAACGCACCGATGCCCCTCCCGCATCAGAGGGAGTCACCGTCAGCGCGAACACCACCGCTCCCGTCGGTTCCACCGAGTGGTACAAGGCGTTTTGCGCGGGGTTTTCGCTGAAGCCGTTTGACACCGAAAAGGAAAATCTGTCCGCCGATGAACTCAAAGCGCAGTGCGACACCGCCCTGCGCGAGCTCGCCGAAGCGGGCATGATCTGGCGTTACGGCGAGAACGGCATCACCGAGGAACACCGCGCCCGGCTCGACCGCGAGCTGAAGATCCTCGCCGACAAAAGCATCTCCGCCTACTTCCTCATCGTGTGGGACTTCGTCAACGAGGCACGACGGCGCGGCATCCCCGCCTCGGCGCGTGGTTCGGGCGTCGGCACCATGGTGGGGTACGTGCTGGGCCTGTCCAACGCGTGCCCGGTGAAGTACGGCCTGCTGTTCGAACGCTTCACCGACCCGGACCGCAGCGAATACCCCGATATCGACATCGATATCTGTCAGGACGGCCGGCAGGAAATCATCGAATACGTGCGCCAGAAGTACGGCCACGTGGCGCAGATCATCACCTTCGGAACGCTCAAGGCGCGTGCGGCGATTCGCGACGTCGGCCGCGTCAACAACGTGCCGCTGCCCATCGTCGACAAGATGTGCAAGCTCGTGGGCGACGGGCTGGGCACCACCATCGAAAAGGCCATGGCGCAGGAACCCGACCTGCGCAAGCTTTACGATGAAGACCCGCTGATCCGACAGACGATCGACACGGCGCGACGGCTCGAAGGGTTGTCGCGTCACTCGGGGGTGCACGCTGCGGGCGTCGTGGTGGCGACACAGCCGCTGTCCAACATCGTGCCGCTGGCGATCAACCGACAGCAGAACAAGGAAGCGCTGGTTACGCAGTGGGACGGCCCGACGGTGGAGAAGGTCGGCCTGCTGAAGATGGACTTCCTGGGGCTGCGCACGCTGTCGATCATCGAACGGGCGAAGCTTCTGATCCGTCAAACACTGGACGCCAAAACCATTCGCGCGACGGTGGGCGCCGATGCGTCTTCGGTGAACGATCCGCTTGATCTGGATCGGTTGGCGCTCGACGATCAGAAGGTGCTGGACCTGTTTCGTCGCGGCGAGACGGCGGGCGTGTTTCAGTTCGAATCCGGCGGAATGCGCAACACGCTCATGGGCATGAAGCCCGACCGACTGGAAGACCTCATCGCCGCCAACGCGCTGTTCCGCCCCGGCCCGATGGAACTCATCGGCGACTACAACGACCGCAAGCACGGCCGCAAACCCGTGCCCGCCATGCACCCGATCGTCGAGAAGTTTACCGGCGAAACGTACGGCATCATGATCTATCAGGAACAGGTCATGCAGATCGTACACGAGCTGGGCGGCATCCCGCTGCGATCGGCGTACACGCTCATCAAGGCGATCAGTAAGAAAAAAGAAAGCATCATCAACGCCAACCGCGACCAGTTCATCAACGGCGCGGCGGAAAAAGGCCTGCAAAAGAAGCAGGCCGAGGAACTGTTCGACCTCATCCTCAAGTTCGCGGGCTACGGCTTCAACAAGTCGCACTCGACCGGCTACGCCATCCTCGCGTATCAGACCGCGTACCTGAAAACGTATTTCCCCGTGCAGTACATGGCGGCGCTGCTGACTTATGAATCGGTCAGCACGGAAAAG
>CAZEFM010000004.1:0-93048 GCA_964511575.1 uncultured Phycisphaeraceae bacterium
GGGGTGTCCAGAGGGGGCTGCGGCCAAGCCCCCTCGGTCGACCGAGCCGAAAACGCCACCTGTTTTCCACGACCCAACGAGGTCGAAACACGAGATGTTTCGCACACGAGTTGCCTTCAAGCCCATGCGGCGCCTGAGCATGCCCCGCCGGCGAGGCGGCGGCTGCCATAGATCCCCAACCGTTCCCGCTGCACCACATCACCACCTCACCAAATCACCACCTCACCACATCACCACATCGCCAAATCACCAACTCCTGCCGCATCTTCCCGGTAAGCGCGTCGCAGCTCACTTCTCCGCCAGCGCCAACAACCGCCCATCGGCGGTGCGGCGGGAGCGGTGGGGTTCGGCTTTCTTTTTGGGTTTGCCGCGCTCGATGCCCTTGGCTTTCTGATCGATGAGCATCGTCGTGCCGGTGCGGGCGGCGTGCTCGATGCGCTCGGTGGCTTTGGCGGCGTAGTCATCGCTGAGTTCGCAGCCGAGCCAGTCGCGCTTCAGTCGTGCCGCCACGGCGAGGGTGGTGCCGCTGCCGGTGAAGGGGTCGAACACCAGGTCGCCTTCGTTGGAGCTCACTTTGATGATGCGTTCGAGCAGCGCTTCGGGCAGTTGGCAGGGGTGCCAGCCCTGTCGCTCCTTGAACGTGCCGCACAGGCGCGAGAGATACCACGTGTCCCCATCGGGATCAAAGTACCAGGGGCTGTCGTCGGGGGGGGCATCGGCGGCGGTTTCCTGCGGCCTCAAATACCACGTGTCATCGGGCAGCTTGCCACTGGGATTGGCGCGAGCGTCGTTGTAGGTGGTCTGTCGGGCGCTGGGGACGGCGATCTCGTTGCGGTTGAAGGTGAAGGGCATGTTGGCGGTCTGCACTTTGCCGCCGTTCTCAAAGATCTTTGAGCCGACGCAGTAGAACAGGTGCGCATGGCTGCGGTTGAACTTCACCCGGCAGTTCTGGCCGAACGTGTAGTGCCAGATGATCCAGTTGCGCATGACGAGCTTGCGCTCGCGTTCGAGCTTCTTCAGATGCATCCGCGTTTCGGCGGCGTACTCATCGCCGATGAGGATGTAGAACGAGCCGGTGGGTTTGAGCAGGTGGGCGCAGCCGTCGATCCAGTCCCGCGTCCACTGGATGTACTCGGCATCGTCGCGTTTGTCTTCGTACTGGTCGTATTGGTAGCCGATGTTATAGGGCGGATCGGCAAAGATGAGGTCGATGGACTGGGCGGGCCAGGCGTTCATCTGCTTGATGCAGTCGCCCACCGCGATGCATCGTCGGGGCAGTTGGCTGGTGTTTTCATTCATGCGGGGATTGTAACAATCCGAGAAAGAGGGGGGGACGTATGGGGACCCCCGGCGATGGCGAGCCGGGGCGTTCGTTTCGGGCGCTTGTCGATGCCGGGGACGCCCCTATACTTAATGGCGACCTTCCGGGGGATGACCCCCCTAAGGATTTCGGAGTTAGACATGCCTCACATCATCGCTGAGCCGTGCGTTGGAACGAAGGACACTGCCTGCGTGGCGGTGTGCCCGGTGGACTGCATTCATCCGACGAAGGATGAGGCGGAGTTCGCCGACGCCGAGATGCTCTACATCGACCCGGACACTTGCATCGACTGCGGGCTGTGCGTTGATGAGTGCCCGGTGAAGGCGATCTTCCCCGAGGAAGACCTGCCCAGCGAATGGGCGGAATACATCGAGAAGAACGCCGCGTATTACCAGTAAGCCTCGGCTTGCGGGTGGTTGGATTCGACGATGAGCCGACGATCGCCCGGGTCGTCGGCTTTGCCTTGCGCGCACCGAAGGCCGGGGAGGCGTCACAGGCGCGCAATCACCACGCGAGGGACATCGCGTGGTTGACGGCGGTTTGAATGGTGGGGCGACGCAGCGCCGAAACGCCGGTCAGCGGCGCCGGCGGGTGAGGGTGAACGTCGCGGCGGCGGCGATCAGGCCGAGCGTCGCAGGCTCCGGAACGCCCACTTCCTCGACGGGGTTGATCTGGATGTTGTCGACGATCAGCGCGGTGCGGCCGGTGCCGCTGTCCACGTTGATGACGCCGAAGGCGATCGTGTGTTCGCCGGCTTCGAGTTCGGGCAGTTCTTCGAAGGTGAGCCAATCGGTGACGATGAAGCTGCGCTTGGCCCACTGGGCGAAGGCGATGTCGAAGAGGTTGGTCAGCAGGTAGACCTCGCCGTCAAGCACGACGAAGGCGATGTCGTCGCCGGTGACCTCGGAGGTTCGGTGCGCCAGGGCCCAGTCGAAGGTGAGCTTGGAGGTTTCGTCGACGGTGAACGTCTGCTTGAAGCCGCTGCTGTCAAACAGTTGCGACTCGGGGGCGAGGATGGACAGATCGATGCCGAAGAAGTCGGCCGCGATCTTGGTGGCGACGCCCTGCTGCGACTTTTTCTGCAGGGTTTTGGTGCTTTCGCGTTCCTTGGCAGCGTTGCGATCGCGCCGAATGATGTTGAAAAGCGGCTTCTGCTTCTCATCCGGGACGTTCGGGACGTTGTACAGCTCGAGCTTGATCTTCTTGTCCCGATCCTCGGCGAAACGGTTGGTATGGGCGACGAGCTGATAATTGCCGTCCGTCGGTGCGACGGTGTTCTGGAACAGACCGAACGCCTCCACCCAGCCGGTCGTTTCCCAGGGCGAGAGCTTGACGTCCTCGAAGCTTGGGTTGACGACGGCTGAAAAAGCGGGTGCGGCACCGAACAGAATGGCAGCGGTGACCCCGAACATCTTGCCACTGACCATAGTAAAGCCTCCTTAGTCTCGACTCATAGGGGAATATCCCCCAGTCGAACCAGTATACCTCATAACAGCATTCTGCCCAGCCATTTTATGGGGCATTCTCTGAAAAGATAGGCAATTTAGTTGGATTGGATGGCGGAAAAGCGCCGGGAGGGGGTTTTCAGGGGGATCCCACCCGCTGCGTGGGAGGGCTTCGGGGGGTTGCGATATGATGGCGGGGCTATGAGCAAGGGTGTGTGCGGATTCAGTTTTGGGCGGAACCTGACGCGGCTGAACTATCCCGTGGAGGCGGCGGTCGGGTCGGTGCTGCCCCTGTGCGATCGGTTCGTCTTTGTGGTGGGCAGGAGCGACGATGACACCCGCGAACGGGTCGCGGCGATCGACCCGGCCAAAGTGCAGATCATCGACAGCGAGTGGCCGGACGTGCAGGTGGACGGCACGGTGCTGTCGATCGAGGCGAACAAGGCACTGGATGCGGCGACGGCGACGGGGTGCACCTGGGGGTTCTACATCCAGGCGGACGAGGTGGTGCACGAGGATGACCACGCGGCGATCCGGGCGGCGACGAACCACTGGGCCGATCACCCCGAGGTGAAGGCGCTGCTGTTCCGGTACCTGCACTTTGTGCTGGATTACGAGACGACCGACCCGTGGATGTACCACAAGGCATCGCGGATCGTTCGGCTGGACGGTTCGTGCCGCATCGTCGGCGACGCCTGCGGACCCGCCATCGCGAACTACACCGGGAAGGTCAACCGGGGCAACGGCTACCTCGACAAGCATCATCTGGGGGGACACGTGCAATGGGCGCGTGACCCGGCGGGGGGGAGGCCGGCGCGGATCTTCCATTACGGCTGGGTGAAGACGCGCGAGGAGCTGGCGACGAAGTTCGGGATGGTCGAGAAGCTGTGGTGGGGCACGCTCACGGAAGAGGAAAAGGAACGGCGCAAGAACAACAAGTTCGGCCGATTCGTCGACCGCTACCCGATCCTCAAGAAGTTCCGCGGATCACATCCGGCACTGATGGCCGAACGCGTGGCACAGCACGAGCCGTTCGCCAAAGTCGCCAACCGCTGGCTCAACCCGCGCTTCTACGGCGAAGTCCTGCGGCATGGGTTTCATGGATGAGGGGATTGGGGGATGTGGTGATCTGGTGACGTGGTGATTTCGGGGGCGTTGCCGATGGATCGGTTGGGGGCCAATCTCAAAACATCACCCAATCACCAACTCACCAAATCACCAAATCCCTTCACTTCGCTGCGTCGATCATTTGTTGGATCGTTTGTTCCAGCATCGCTTGTCCGCCGAAGGTCATGCCGAGGTTTCGGATCTTGGTGGTGTCGATCTGGTTTTTGGGGCCTTTGTTGAGGTCGGCGATGTCGACGTTGACCCCGGCGAGTCGTGCGGCGATGGCGGCGACGTGCTGGTCGGCGATGTACATGTCGTAGCAGTTGAACGATTGGCCGGCGATGCGGTCCTTGTCGGCGATGAGGAGCAGGGCGACGGCTTTGGCGACGTCGGCGGCGTGGACTTCCTTGCCCCCGGCCGCGGAGGCGACGGGGTTGCCCGCCAGCACGTTGCGGACGAGGGTGAACCACTTGCTCTGGTCCGCCGGTTGCGCCAGGCCGTAGATCCCCGTGGGCCGCAGGGCACAGATGGGCCAGCCTTCGCCGAGGCCGAAGCTGTGGACGAAAGCTTCAAGGGCGGCCTTGTGCGCGCCGTAATGGCTCTTGGGCCACAGCGGGTGTGCCTCATCGAGCTTGCGGTCGGGCAGAATCACATCGTGCACGGCACAGGTGGAGATGAAGATGAACCGCTCGACGTTGGCGCGGCGGGCTTCCTGCATCAGGCGAATGCTGCCAACAACGTTGGTCTGCGTGAACGTGACCAGGTCGCCTTCCGCACCGGTGAAGCCCCGGCCCGGCCGCATCAACGCGGCATGCACCACGGCATCGACATCGCGCACGAGGGAGACCGCAGCGTTCTCATCGGTGAGGTCGCCTTCGATCCATTCAATTCGTGCATCGTCGACAAACCCGGTGCGGTCGCTGGTCGGCCGATGCCAGCAGCGGCAGTCGTGGCCGGCCTCGAGCAGGTTGTTGACGATGTAGCGGCCGAGAAAGCCGGTGGCGCCGGTAACGGCAATACGCATGACAATCCCCTTTCAATCCGAATGGCGATGAACAACAGGTTAATGGATTTGCCGCACGAGGAACGAGGAATCAACGCCAAGTCGCCAAGAGGCGAAGAAGCCGGATTGAAACGCAGCACGCCGCCACGGCTTTCTGGTTGCTTCGCGCGTTGGCGTCAGAACGGAACGCTCATTTCTCGGTCAGCACGATTCGGCCGTTGAAGTCGTCGGGGGTGCCGTGGGCGAGGTATTGCTCGCAGTGTTCGCGGTAGAGGGTGGTCAGTTTGCCGGGGCCGAAGCGTTCATCGAGTTCGACGGCGGCGGTGAGGCAGTCCTCGAACCGCGCGTGCTGGAAGTGTTCGACCATCGCGGTGGTCAGCGTCACCAACGCGTGCTGCTCATCGGTCGCTTCATCGATTGGGCACAGCGGCTCGTGGACGAACACGCCTTCGCTCTTGCCCACGACCTGCAGGTTGGCGATGGGACGCACGAGGAAGTGATCGGCGACCAGGTCACGGCCGCGCTGGTTGATGAGGATCCACGTGCCGGTCGCCTTGTTGGCGCTTTCAAGTCGCGCGGCAAGGTTCACGGTGTCGCCGATGACGGTGTAGTCGGCGGCGTCGGCGGGACCGGCATCCCCCACCACCATCGGCCCCGAACCGATGCCCGCACGCATCGCCAGTGTGGTTAACCCGCGTTCCACCAGCATCTCGTTGAACGCCCGCAGATTCGCCTGCATGTGCAGCACCGTCGCCACGGCATCGATGGCGTGGCCGGCGTTCTCCACCGGCGCACCATAGAAGAACATCATCCCATCGCCCAGGAACTTGTTGACGTACCCGCGACGCTCGCGGATCAACGGCACCATGCGCTGCAGATACTCCGAAAGCAGCGGCACGATGTCCGCCTTCAGCCGTTCCGACAGCGTGGTGAAACCCGCCAGATCGGTGAACACCACGGTGAGTTCCCGCTCCGCGCCGCGCAGGTTCGTCTGATCGGGATGGGCAAGCACGTAATCGACCAGGGCAGGGTCGACATAGCTGCGAAAGCGTTTGGTGATGCGGGCGCGTTCGAGTTTCTCGAGAACGAAGAGCGTGACGGTGCACCCGGCCCACACGATCGACACCGCGGCGAGGGGCGGCGCAAGGGCGACGACGGTGTCGGCATAGTCGAAGAGCAGCACGCCGTTGAGCACCGCGTACCCACCGGCAAGCGACAGCGTGCAGAACGCGGCAGACATCGGGTTGAGCGTGACGACGGCACAGGTCGCCAGAATGCCCAGCGCCACGGTGAGCAGGATGTTCAGCCAGGCCGGTGCGGGGGCGAGCCACTGCCCGGTCATGGCGGCGTTGAAGATCGCGCCGTGCACCACCACACCCGGCGCTTTGGCGTGCAGCGGTGTGGGCACCTGATCGTATGCCGCCGTGGCTGTCCAACCGATCAGCACCGCCTTGCCGCCGAAGACGCGCCGCAGCCACTGCCGGTGCTCCGCCATTTTCTGATGGTTGGCGATCGCCTTTGCCGCGTCGCCCAGCCGCGCCAGCATCAGCGCTTCCTCCTCATCCAGATCATCCACACCGGTGAGGGATTCCAGCAGCGGCGTGATGTCCTCCTCCAGCATCGTCGCCAGCAGTTCATCGACAGCCCGCGTCGTTCCCGCGGCATCGTCGCTCGCCACCGCCTGCTCCAACCGGGCCACGCTGTTGGGCAACACATCGCGCAGATAGCCTACGGCATCCACCGCGGCGGCACGCAACAGCCGCGCCTTCGTCGCCACCTCGTGCACCCGGGCAATGGGGAAGTGCTGACGCGATTCCTGATGCTGCGGCCAGTCGTACATCGTCTTCCACGCATCAGCGCCCGTGCCGCCGAACCACGGGATGTACACATCGCCGCAGTAGGTGCCGCGCGGTCCCTTCTGCGCCAGCCCGGCGATCACCGGCACGTGGTAATCGCGCCCGGCATAGGCGACACTGAGCGTGTCATCCCTCAGCGCGGACGTTGCTTGATCGATGCCGAGCATCCGCCAGGCCATCAGCAGCCCGAGCTGCACCTGTCGGTCGCGGCGTGTTTCGTGCAGTAGCGGTGTGGTGCGCAGCACCGCCTCCTCACGTTTGCTGTAGCCGACAAGCCCCAGATCCCCCGCGCTGCGACGCAGCGATGCAACCGGCGGATTCTCCGGCTCCGTAGCGAGGATCACCCTGCCATGCCGGGCGATCGCCTCGGCCATCTGCGCATCGTGGTCGATCAGCGTGAACGTGTCGTCGACGCGACGCCACTCCGGATCCTGCGCTTCGGGAAAGAGGATATCGATGCCGATCACGGCGGCATCCGCGCGGCGCAGCTCGTCGATGATCAGCGCCAGTTCGCTGCGCTTCCACGGCCAGCGACCGACCGATTCGAGCGCGGCGTCGTCGATGTCCAGATGAACAAGCTGATCGGTGGGCGCGTTGAGGAAAAACTGACAATGCCGCGTGCGCATGTCATAGAGCCAATGCTCCAGCGGCCGCAGCACGCCCAGCCCGTCGAGCAGAAGAACCATCAGCGTCAAGGCTGCGCCCAGCGCGACGGTGCGTACCCGTGCAGCCTTGAAGAAGCTCGAGTCAGTCATGACAGCCGTATGCGGTCACTTTCGGCGTTTCTTCTGCTTGCCACCCGCGGTGTTGATGTGGGCGTTGTTGAAGACATCGTCGATGTTGTAGGTTGTCGTCTCGGTCGGATTGTTCGACGAAACGGTGCCCTGGAACGGCACGCCGACCGGCACGCCGTTGCGCAACACGACGATGGTGAAGGGCGTTTCTCCTCCGCTGAAGTAAGCCACGCCGACCTGAAAATTCCCGACGGGAACGTTCGGGCCCGCATAGGTGATGTGCTCCATGCCCGGGCCGGCGATGTCGGGGCCAGCCGTCCCGCCGTTGGGCGCGCTGTTGACAAAGTCCGCCCCCACGCCGGTGAACGTGCTGATCTTGTAGCCGTCCGAGTCGATGACGAACAGGTCCAGGTCCGCCGTCGTCTCCCAGATCAGCATGGCAAGCAACGCCGCGTGGATGTCCGGCGGAGGCGTGAAACGATCCTGAAACTGTTTGGACGTCTCCGTGCCGCGGAACGTGCCGGTCTGACGCCCCGTGTCCAACCCGCCCAAGCCCGGCAGTCGGCCGACGAGCAGGTGCTCCTCGCCGGTGCGCGACCGCGAGTTGAAGGGATCGAGGATGCCATCGTTGAAGTACTGTTCGCCTTCGCTGGAGGAGTCGCCGGACATCTGCGACGACTCGCCCTCACCCCCCATGGGCACCTGCTGTCCCCTGCTGTTGGTCACGGTGGTGCGGGTGTTGAACGAGTAGACGAAGGGGCCGTAGAGCGGGTCATCGCTGATGCCGAACTCATCCGTGCCGCGCACCGCGTTGGTCGCGTTGGGGCTGCGCACGGATGCATCGTGTTCGACCTGCGGGTCCGCCACCTGATAGTTGGCCCGGCCGCGCACCATGCCCACATCCGTCTTCACCCGTTGCGGACCCTGTTGCAGCGCCTGCAGCAGCGTGATCTCCGTCATCCGGTCCACCGTGATCACCTGATCCGGCGGAATCACAAACTGAATCTGCGACCGCGCCCCGGTGCGCAACTCCGCGCCCACCGGCACACGCATGCCCGCCTCAGCCTTCTGCCACGGCTCATCGGGCGACAGGCGAATCTGCGTCAGCGGACCTCGCACCGCGCGGATCACGCCTTCCAGCGCCTGACCTTCCGCCTCACCGGCAGCGGCGTCACGCCCCTCCTCCACCGCGGCGGGCGCTTCGGCCGCGCCTGGATCACCCTGCGGCGCATCGTCCTGTGCCGACCACGCGGGCGCCCCCGTCCACAGCACCGCCGTCAACACCATCCAACCCAGCCACTGCTTGCGTGACATCATCATCTCCTCAATCTCGCCCTTGTCCCCACCATTCTAACCGCGGATGGCCAACCACCAAGAACATAAAAACATCGCTCAAGGCGTGGCATGAACCGCGGATCACACGGATGGCACGGAGAAAGATCAGAAACCGGTCGTCCCGTGCGGCGCGTGTGATCTGTTTTCTGTGCCCATCGAGCCGCTCGTGGCTCAACCCTCCGCTTCGGCTTCGTCCTGTGGTTCGGCCGGCGGCGCGGCGACTTCGCGTTCAATGCCGCGCAGCCGTTCCATGTCTTCCAGCCGACCCACCAACGCCATGAACTGGCCACCGGTAAACGTCTGGTTGGGGCTGGACTGCGGGTAAATGCGCATGTACTCCAGTTCGCGGGTGGCATACCGCGGCGACGGGCCGAAAACGCTCAGCACCACCCCGCCGCGGATCTCCAGCATCTTCAGAATCGCCACCGCCAGGTCGCCCCGGCGAACCCCCTCGTTCGCCCGAGCGTCAAACCCGTTGGGAAGCATGCCGCGCGACTTCAACGTCGCCACACGACCGGCATAATCCTCCGACTCGTCCACCCCATCCAGAAACAGAAGCAGGCCGTGGAACGCCTCATCGTTGCTCACCACCGGCCGCTCCGCCAGCGTGTACCAGAACGCCATCTGCGTTTCCGGATCGTTCCCCGCCAACTCGCCGGTCAGCGGCTCCGCCACCTGTGCCGCACGGCAGCAGGCAAGCGAAAGGCACACCACCGCAACCAGCACACCAGCCCATCGCCGGGCAACCTCCCGACTCATCATCTCACCATGCCTCATATCCAACCCCTTTGTTGTCTCGGTCCCCCGCCTTCGTTTGATCTTCGCCTCTTGGCATCGTCACGCCCGGGCATCCCGACATCGCATCAACGCATCAGAACCCGAGCGTCACCCCCGTGAAGAAGAAGTGGCGGGCATCGTGATCGGTCATGATCGCATCGCCGGGGAAGAAGACGCCATACCGTGCCGCCAGCACCAGATCGCTGGTGACCTGCCACGTGGCGAAGAAGTCGGTCTCGAAGCCCAGGTAGCGATCGTTGCTCGTCGCTTCATCGATCGGCGCATCGCTGTCGTACTTGTTGAAGAAGAAGATGTCCACGCCCACCTGCAACCGATCGAACGTGGTGCTGCCCGCCAGCGGGAAGGTCGAAGCGCCCAGCCGCACCGCGATGAGGTTCGACACGTTGGTGTTGAACGCCAGACCGGTGTTGAGCAGGCCGAACGCGTTGAAGGCCTTGTCGGTGGTGCCCGACTGGTTGCCGCCGAACGTGTTGGTGGTGTGCAGGCGATCGTCATCCCCGCTGGCGACGATCAGCTCGCCGTTGATGCGGCTGCGGTTGGTGTCGCCGAACTGATAATCGAGCAGCGCGTTCATCGCCCAGGCGCTGATGCGGTCGCGCGTCTGCGGCACGGAAGCAAAGGTCTGATTGTTGAACGGGCTGGAAAGCGTATCGCCGCCTTGATAGACGAACTCGATGCCGTAGAGCAGCTTGCGGGTGAGGTTGCCCGTCGATCCCACGCCGATGTAGTAGCTGTTGTAGTCAAAGCGGGTGGTGGTGGTGCCGATGACGAGGGTGTCGTCCTTGTTGTCATCCTCCTGCACCATGCCGTAGACATACGGTCGATGCTGCGGCCCCAGTTGCAGCGAGAGCATCCCGCCGAAGAAGTTGCGCCGCGTGTCGTCGTCGAAGTCGGGGCGCGAGCTGTCGATGTCAGCCGTGTCCTTCACCGTTCGGCCGGCCAGCACGGTCAGCGACAGTTGGTCCCACGACAGGTCGACGATCCCGCCATCGATTTCCCGGCTGAGCACCAGGCCACTCGTCCAGTGCGCCAGTTGTCGCCCGCCCTGCACCACGACGTTGCCGCGCAGGTCCTTGCCGTGATACGCCCCCATGTACCGCGCCAGGTCGAAGCGATAGATCGCCCGTTCCAGTCGCGGCCCGATCCATTCATCCCCTTCGCCGTCGAAGTCATCGCCCGTGTTGAAGTCGTTGTAGCTCACCCGGCCGCGCAGGAAGAAATCGTGCGCGCCATCGAAGTTGAGTCGACCGTAACCGGTGAGCGATGTCTGCCGCAGAATGTGCGTGTTCTGCAGCGGATCGTCGATCGCCAGGAAGCTGAAGCTGAGGTTGCCACCCACGTCGTAGTACATGCGCTGGTCCGGCGGAACATCAGGCGTGACCAGTTGCTGTGTCTCGCGACGGATCTGCTCGAGCTGGCGCTCAAACCGCTCCAGTTGCACCTGAGCGCGCACCGGACCGGCGACCGCCCCCATCGTCAGCGCAGCGACAAGCAAGGCAGGTTTGATAGACATATCAGTGGCTTCCCTCATGGTCACTCAATCGCGCCCGTACCCGGGGGGCAGGCTCACGTCGAGGTGATCAGGCGGGATTGTAGCGTCAACCGTTCAAACGCAAAAACAAGAGGACCAAGGCCGGAGGACGGAAGCCAGTCGTCAGAGATCAGTCGGCGACCCCGCCTCCGTCCTCCGACCTCTGACCTCTGACCTCTGACCTCTGACCTCCGCCTCCGTCCTCTTCCCATTTGGTCCCTGCTCGCCCGATCGTTAATATGGATCGCCCTAACCACGCGAGTCCTATGCCCTACCTGTCCACTGTCGCCGCGTTCGGTTTCCCCGACTTCAATCCGCCGACACTATTGCCGTTGTATCGCATGCTGGGTTGTCGCGGGTGTCAGTTCTATCGCAACCCCAAGAACCCGCCCGTTCTCGCCGAGGCAAGACGCATTGCCGAAGACGCCGGCCTGCCCGTCGATTCCATCCACGGGCTCTTCGGCCCCGACCTCGACCCTTCCAGCCTTGACCCGCAGGTACGCAAAACCACCATCGAAACCTACCGCAGCGAAGGCGAGGTCGCCCGCCAACTCGGCGGATGGGGCGTTGTCGTTCATCCCGCGCCGACCATGACCGAGGGCGTCAGCGTTTCCCCACAGGAACGACAACAGCGTCAAGCGCCCCTGCGCGACACCATCGCGCAGCTCGCCGCCATCGGTGCGGAGCTCGAGGTCGTTTACCTTTTTGAGAACGTGCCCGACACGAGCTACACGGGCAACGACCCGATCGGGCTGGCGGCCATACTCCGCGAGCTTGATCACCCCAACGCGAAGATGTGCTTCGACACCGGACACGCGCACATGACCTGCGACACCGCCGTCGCCGCCCGTGCCTGCCACGATGTCATCCGCTACCTGCACGTCCACGACAACGACAGCGTCAACGACTCGCACGAAATCCCCGGGCAGGGCACCATCAACTGGACCGCCCAGGCGGAAGCGCTCGCCACGCTTCCCGCCGAAGTGCCCGCGATGCTCGAACTCTTTAAAAGCGAAGCGGAAATCCGTCAGCAAATCGACGCGGGACTTTACGACCAGCTTCGCGTGTGGCTCGGCCTTTCCTAAAAGACACACCACGACATTCGCTTGTGTCTCGTTCATACCTTTGCCGGTTGGATCTCACCGCGCATCATCGCCCGCGCATCCCACCCCATTCGTTTCGCCAGCGAAGAGGCGAAGCGCCACCGTTCCGTGCGTGTCGCCCGCGCCCGGGTGGCGGTTTCATCAAGCGTGCGCAGCATCGCCATCACCCGTTGCGGATCACGCGACCGCGCCACCCGGTCGGTGTCGATCAGCCAGAGCGTGCCTGCTCCGTCACGAAGAATGTTGCTCGATTTGTAGTCATCGTGGACCAGGCCGTGTTGCAGCAGTTCGGCCGTCAACACCGCCAGCGCAGCCGCCAGTTCCCGCCGCTTCGCCGCGTCCACGAGCATGTTGCGATTGAGCTGGCGAAACACCGACTCGCCCATGAAAGGCGACACGCAGTACCCCACCCCACCGAGGCCGCGCCATCGCAGCGCCAACCCGTTGATCGACACGACCGGCAGCCGCAGCGCCTGCAACTGTCTTACCCGCCGGGCCTCGCGCTGGGCGGGATGCATCCGCACCAGCCACATCGCCGCCTGCCACCAGCGCGCGTGGGCGAAACGCTTCACCACCCACGTACGCCCCTCATGCTGCACCGCAAACACGCGCGTGCGCCGGTCCTCTTTGTAAATCACGCTCGGCGACTGATCCGCCAGCCAGACGACCTGTTCATGCGAAAGCTGCACGGCGTGCATCATATCGCCTTCGCATCGCCCGGCGGCGCATCGGACACATACCCCAACTCGCGAAGCACATCCCCCGCATGCTCCATGAAAAGTGCCTGATCGGCTTCACTGAGCAGCTTTTTGCCCTTGCCGCTGCCCCCGCCCAGCCCGCCGGAAAACTGACGCGACTGCTGCGACGCCCACCGGGCGAAACCCTTGTTCACCTGGTCGACGCTGCTGCGTTCCACGGCCGCGGCGATCCGCTCATCGCTCACCGGCAGGCCGAAATGAGTCAGAACACGCTTCAGCTCCCGCCCCGCATCCGCGACCATGTCCTCGTATCGCACGATCAACATGTGGGGGTGCGATGCGTGTGCCATCCACCCCTTCACGTGTGTCTGCCACGAGCCGTAACGAAAGTCGCCGCGAAGCGATCGGGCGATGTACTGCGACAGCGGCATCTCCAGCCGATTCATGTGCTGACGGTAGTGGTAGTACGACACGATCGCATCGCGACCATCGCGCACGATGTAGGCGGTTTTGCCCGCGAGGTAGTAAGGCTGAAACTGTTCGTGCGATTTGAACAACCGAAACGGCGCATCGCCCATGCGGCGAATCGCCCGACGAATGTCGTGCCGATCGATGATCGGCATGCGCTCCTCGATCTCCGGCAACTCCCACGGCTCATCGGGAAACAGCGCATACAACAGCATGTACCGCATCCACGTGTTGCCCGCGCGCGGAAACGATGTGACAAAGCAATCCGTCGCCCGCACCTCAAACCGCTTCAGGCCAAGCGTCAGATACTTGAAGTCGTTCCACTTTTCCCGCAACCGTCGTCGCATTGAAGCCTTCTTTATTTGGACGCCAAGAAGCCAGGACGCAAAGGCGCCAAGGCGCTTCCCGATAGTTCGTTCATTTCCCTGTTCACTCCGCGGCTTGGCCGCTCGGCGTCTTGGCGTGAGAGCTCGTACCGTATCCCGCCACCACACGTTCGAAGAGGCTTAGATACCGTTCCGCCACGCGGGGCCAGGCGAACGCCTCCACGCGGCGCAGGCTGGCGGCCCCCATCGCGGCGAGGTCCAGCTCCTGCATCCGCACCATCGCCTCGCCCAACTGCTCCGCATCGCGCGGCGTGACGCGCAACGCGTTGTCACCCTCCCCGCAGATCTCGTCGAACGACGGGTTCGTCGTCACGATCAACGCCTTACCGCTCGCCATGAACTCCAGCGCCACCAGCGGCAAGCCCTCCTCAATGGATGGCATCACCCCGTACCGGCAGTTCTGCAGCAGCCAGCGCTTGTCGTTGCCGCCGCGATGCCCCAGAAACACCACGTGCGGCCCAAGCTCCAGCTTCCTCACCAACGCCCGCAACTCCCCGTCCAGCGGCCCGCCCCCCACGATCACCAGAATCATGTCCCCCAACCGGTGCCGCTGCTGCGCAAACGCCCGGATCGCATCATCAAACCCCTTCATCGGCCCGAGGTTGCCCAGGCACAGGGCGTACGGCCGGGGGTCGACGAAATCGCGCGGCCGCTCCGCCGGCTGGGCGAACTCCGCCGGGTCCACCCCGTTGGGGATCCGCTCGATCCATTTCGCCCCGGGGTGAATCTCCCGCATCAGCGCTTCCATGTGCGGGCTGATCGCCACCAGCGCATCGGCCTGCTCCAGCGCCGCCACCGTCCGCTTCCAAAGGTGCGGCTGCCTGCGGTGCTTGGCCGAGTGATACAGATCGCCACCCTGCGAGCCGATCACCACCGGCACCCGCGCCTCCCGCGCCACCTTCACCGCCGCGTAACCCGTCGGGTGCGTGTAGTTGCTGAAAAACAGATCGTACCGATGCTCCGCGTGCAGTCGGCGAAGCGACCGCCCCACCCGCTCGGGAAACCAGTGCGGCAGAATCGGCTGCGGCGCCCACTTCAACGGGTACGGCACATCCAACGCCCTGGCCTTGCCCTTGGCGAGCACCGTCACAAAGTGACCGGCCGCCTGAAACTGACGCGCCAGCGCATCCAGCGCAACCTCCGCCCCCCCGACGTCAGGCAAAAACACAGGCGTAAAAAGGCAAATCCTCATGAGGGCGGGCATTATAGGCAAACCCGCCCGGCGTGGTGCTTCAGCGATTCACACGCCTCACCCCCGCTTCAGCGAACCACGCCCCTCCCCTATCATGCTCACCCATGCGAATCCTCCTCCAACGCGTCACCCGCGGCGCGGTCACCGTCGAAGGCCAAACCGTCGGCGCCATCGGCTGCGGCCTCGTCCTGCTCGTCGGCGTCGGCCACGACGACACCGATGCCATCGCCCAAAAACTCGCCGCCAAGGTCGCCAACCTGCGCATCTTTAATGATGAGGCGGGCAAGTTCAATCGTTCGCTGCTCGATGTCGCCGGCGAAGCGCTGGTCGTTTCACAGTTCACCCTCTACGCCGACGCCCGCCGCGGCCGACGCCCCAGCTTCACTGATGCCGCCCACCCCGACCTCGCCCAACCCCTCTGCGATGCCTTCGCCAACCACCTGCGCCAACTCGGCGTCCCCCACGTCGCCACCGGCGTCTTCGGCGCAACCATGCACGTCGACATCCAAAACGACGGCCCCGTCACCATCTGGCTCGACTCAGCGGATCTTTGAACCACGAAAGCACGAAGGAAAGCGGGGGCGATTGAACGCCAAGTCGCCAAGATGCAAAAGCGCCAAGGGGCGGAAAGATGGAAACTTGTCACAGCCCCGCACACGATCACCTCAATCCGGCCACCCTTGGCTTCATGGCATCTCCGCGCCTTGGCGTTATCACACGCGTCTTCCTTCGTGTGTCTTCGTGGTTCCCCCCGCCAATCGTGTTATTCTGATCAACAGATGGCTCACGCTTCCGCCAGATCGACGACGATGCGGTTGCCTTCGATGTCGATGATGCGCACGGGCTGACCGACGCGGACCCATGAACCGATGCTTTCCACGTCGATGAGTTGGCCTTCGAACTCCGCCCGGCCGACGGGGCGCAGGTCGGTGGTTGCCCGGCCGATGTCGCCCACGCGTGCGGTTGCACCACCTCCCAGATGCACCACCGCTTCACCGGCAATGCCCACGCCCTGTGCCGCGCCGGGGGCGCTGCTTGCCGCTGCGGACGGTTCGCTGCGCAGCACCAGCCGGTTGACGAAGGGCAGATTGCCCATGTACCGCTGCAGCACGATGAAGCCGATAATGCTGAGCGTCAGTCCCGCCGCGACGGACAGGAGCGATCGGCCGACCATGCCCCACATCTCCGGGCTGGGCATGGGAAGCGGCCCTTCGCCATCGGTCGGCACCACCATGAAGATCAGCCCCGCCACTATGAGGAGCAACCCCGAAACGCCCGCCACGCCGAAGCCCGGCAGAACGAACACCTCCACCATCAACAGGATGAACCCGGCCACGATCGCCACGATGTGCCACACCTCCGCCAGACCGATGATCATCGGCGGCGCGAGCAACAGCAGCAGCGCCACCAGCGCTGCCACCCCCGCCACGCCGACGCCCGGCGTCTGCAACTCCGCATACGCCCCGATCAGCAGCACGAAGATCAGCACCGTCCGCACCGGCATGGAGGTCATCCACCCCGCCAGATCCTCCGACCACGTCTGCTTCACCTCAAAGAACGCATCGGCTTCGAGGTAACGCTCCAGATCCGCCCGCGTGCGGATGTCCTGCGTTTTGGCGAGGCCGACCTGCACCGCCTCGGGCGCGTTGATCGTCAGCAGCGATCGACCGTTGTGCACCAGCCGCACGGCTTCCCATTGACCTCGGTCCGCATCGGTCGCTTCGATGATGCCGAGCATGATCGCCGTGCCATCGGAACTTCCCGGCAGAAACCGCTGCAAAAAGTTGGGTTTGCCCGCGTCTTCCATCGAGGTGCCCTTGACCATCACCTCGTAATCGACCTGATTGACGAGCTTGCGTTCGCCGGTGGCCTTGTGGCGGATCTCGTGAACCTCGATGCCATACTCGCACATGGCGTGCAGCAGCGCGAAGTCGTAGCCGTTGCGTCGGGCGCTGTCCTGAAACTCCGCGAGCAGAGGGGTGAGCGCCTTGGCACGCTCGGTGGGAGACAGTTCCATCCCCGGAACGATCGGGGCGCAATCGCCCGCGGTCCCTGCTGGCGCCATCACGATGCTGTTGGCAGCGGCGGAAATGAGAATGCCCGCCGAGTAAGCCTTGGTGTTCACCCACATCACCGTGGGCAGATCGAGCGACTTGATGTACTTGCTGATCTCCAGCGCCGCCGTCACCGTCCCGCCATACGTGTCGAGCTCGATGGCGATCATGGTCGCCCCGGCATCGCGGGCACGCTGCACCCGGCGCTCGAGGCTGTCGAGCGTGAAGTCGTAGATCGTGCCATCGATGCGGATCAGGGCCACCCGCCGTTCAGCACGCGCAGGCGTCGTATCGGGTGCGGCATCGTCGTCTGACGCATCGGTCGGCGGAACGGCGTCAGGGGTTGTGGGGGTGTCACCAGGTGGCGCGGCGTCCTGTCCCTGCGTGGTCGTCCCCGGAATGGTGGAAGCCGCCAGCGCAAGCGCCAACAGCATCAACCACGTTCGTCGCGTCATTGAGATCATGAGCATGATTATACGCCGCGAGGCGTTTACGCTGTGAAAAGCACGGCAAAGCGCGTGCGCAATCACCGCGTCACGGAAGCACGGCGAGAAACGATGGGGTTTACTGCAGGTGCGCCGCGAGGGTGAGTTGGGCGATCGCGGCGATAACCGGCACGCTGGTAATGCCCACCGCGAAGTAGGCGAGCCCGCGTCCGGTGCGGTAGCGGCGTCGGCCGACATCCTCGCAGATGATGACCACCAGCGCCACAAGCAGGAACTTGTAGAGCGTCAGCCCGAAGAAGCCCTTTTCACCCCAATCGTCGAGAATGGCGGCGGCAAAGGGGTTCACCTCGGTGCCGCCCTTGCTCAGGACGATCCATGTGAAAATGACATCGAGCGTGGAAACGATGACAAACGCAATGTGGGATTTGAGAAAGAGCCAGCGGGGCCTGCCCAACCAACGGGCCGTGGCATCCGCCAGGTGAGAAGAACGCATTGGATTCGCTGCGTTGCTCACGATGACTATCCTACCTGACTGGGACAAAGTGTCCTAGAGGAAAAATCGGTCGCTTGTCTGCCCAACTAAAGCGCCGAGGTGGCACGATTATTTCAATTGAACGCCAGTGAAACCGGCCGGACCATCAGGCAGCCTCCGCAATCGTGCATCGGGGAGGCGTCAATTGCCGCAAACGACGATGTTTACGATATTCTGCCGGAACACTGCAGAGGTACCCCATGGCTGAGAACACCCCCATCCGCGTCACCGTCTGGAACGAAAACGAGCACGAACGCACCGATCAGGTGGTGCGCGACATCTACCCCTCCGGTATACATGGCGCGATTTCGGCCGGAATCACGCAACGGCTGGGCGAAAAGGTGGTGGTCACCACCGCCACGATGGACGAACCGGAGCAGGGGCTGCCCGCGTCCATCCTCGATCAGACCGATGTCCTGACCTGGTGGGGCCACATCGCCCACGACAAGGTGTCCGACGCCCTGATCGACCGGGTGCAGCGGCGGGTGCTCGAGGGCATGGGGCTGCTGGTGCTCCATTCCGGACACCACTCCAAGCTCTTTCGTCGGCTGATGGGCACGGGCTGCGGCCTGCGCTACCGCGAGGCGGGCGAAATCGAGCGCGTCTGGTGCGTCAACCCGTCCCACCCGATTGCCGATGGCCTGCCCGACCACTTCGACATCCCGCAGTCGGAGATGTACGGCGAGTTTTTCGACATCCCCACGCCGGACGACCTGGTTTTCATCAGTTGGTATCAGGGCGGGGAGGTGTTCCGCTCCGGTTGCACATTCCGCCGGGGCAAGGGCAAGATCTTTTACTTCTCGCCGGGACATGAGACGTACCCGATCTACCACGACCCGATGGTGCGGCACGTGATCGCCAACGCGGTGCAATGGTGCGCTCCGGCCGTGGGTTCGCCGTATTCGCTGGCGTGTCCGAATATTCGCGAGCCGTTGAATCCGCTGCGGTGAGCGGGCAGAGATCAGAGGTCAGACGTCAGAGGTCGGAGGCCGGGTGGCGTGCGGTGGGCATGGGGCTTGGTACACTGTGGGGGCCTACCTGCCTCGTTTCCCCTGTTACTGACGACTCCGCCTTCTGAGGGAGCATGGAATGATGCGTTGTATTCGGCCATCGTGGTTCGTTGTCGCGGTGATCGGTTTCGGGTTGTCCGCGACGCTGGCGGCGGAACCTGCGGAGAAGCTGACGGCGTGGTGGCAGGCGGAACCGGCGCAGCGGCCGGCAATCGCGTCGCTCGAACTGCCCGGCAAACTGTCGCGCGAGGAAGCGAACGACTGGGCGACAACGCTCTGGCAGGCGTATCAGCAGGGCAGCGAAGCGAAACTGCTTGGTGAGCAGTTCGGCCCGCTCCCGCCCACGATGGCGGAACTCATCGCCAACGCGCAGGATGGGCAGGTGCAGATCAACGCCCGCGCGATCAAGGCGGGGGAGCACGTGATGCCGTTCACGATCATCCGCAAGGAGCGTGATGTGGTGCCGGAGGAAGGGCGGGCGCTTTTCATCTGCATGCACGGCGGGGGACAGCACAACGCGGACGGTCCGCACGCCTGGCCGGTCAACACGCGCGAATGGCAGGTGCAGACGCAGCTCGCCATCATGGCGTACGACGCGGATGGCTTGTTCTTCGTGCCGCGCATGGCGGATGATCGACTGGGGCGGTGGGTACACCCGCACAATCACGATGCGTTTGATCGGCTGATGCGTCACGCCGCCGCCAACTGGGGCGTGGATCTCAACCGTGTGTACATCCTGGGCATCTCGCAGGGTGGGTACGGCACGTGCGGGTTGGCGACATTCATGCCCGACCGTTTCGCCGGCGCGAACGCGATGGCGGCGGGGGTCGGCCCCGGGTCGGCGGAAAACCTGCGAAACCTGCCGTTTCGCACCGACATCGGCGAGAACGACAACATGTTCGATCGAGCGCCGCTGGCACGGCAGTTTCATCAGCGGCTGGATGAACTGCACGAGAAGGATCCGGCCGGCTACATGCACGAACTGGCGGAGCAGCAGGGCCGGGGTCACGGCATCGACTACCGTCCGGGCATCCCCTGGATCACGCAGTACAGCCGCAACCCGTTTCCTGATCGCGTGGTGTGGGTGGCTCGCGCGTTGCATGGCCGACGTGCCCCGCACGCCTACTGGCTGGAACTGGAGGGCGAACTGACGAGCGATCCGCGCATCGTCGCGCAGGTGGATCGGGAGAAGAACACGATCGCCATCACCACGCAGGCGTCGGCGGACAGCGCGGAAGGCGAGGAGAACCCGCAGCCGCTCAAGGGTGTGACGCTGCGCGTGCTGTTGCACGATGCGCTGATGGACTTGGACAAGCCGGTGACGGTGATGTGTGATGGCCGAACGGTGCACGAGGGCATCGTCCACCGCGACGCTTCGGTGATGCTGCAGACACTGCAGGAACGCGGCGACCTTGCCTACATCTGCCCGGCGCGGATTCAGTTCGATCTGTGAGTGTGGCGCGGGACGTCGCGGCGAAGGCGGTTTCAGTAACGCACACGGTAATCCAGCAGCACATCGTCATTGAGACGTTTGATGTCCATGAGTTGCATGGACGTTGCATTCGCGATGTTTGGGCGATGAAACCCTGTCACCGCGCCGTGCGCGGCGGAGTCGCCCAGGAGCAGCGGCGCGACGAACGCCAGCACCTGATCCACCAGTTGTTCGTGCAGCAGCGAGCCGATCAGCCCCGCCCCGCCTTCGACAAGCACGTTCGTCGCGTGTCGTCGTTCCGCGAGATGCTCCATGAGCGGTCGCAGCAGCAGGCGCTTGGGACGACGGGGATCGCTGGGCAACCCCACGAACTCCACGCCCGCATCCGCCAGTTCGCGGACACGGTCGGGCATCGCTTCCAGAATCGCATCGTGCACCGCCAGCGTGAGTGAGGGCCCCTGATCGTTGAGCAGTTTTGCATCGGCGGGGATTTTCAGATCAGGGTCGAGCACCACCCGTCGGGCGATGCGTCGGATGCGCACATTGCGGGCGGTGAGCTGCGGGTCATCGAGTCGCACGGTGCCGATGCCGACCATGACCGCGTCGACCCGGCCGCGCAGTTGATGCACGACCCGACGTGATCGCTCGTTGCTGATCCACTGGCTGTTGCCGGAGCAAGTGGCGGTGCGACCATCGAGCGTCTGCGCCCATTTGGCGATGACCCACGGCAGACCGGTGGTAGTGCGCTTGATGAAGGGCTCGTTGAGCGAGCGGGCGGCGTCCTCGAACATGCCGACGTGGACCTCGATGCCGGCGGACCGCAGTTGGGCGAGGCCCTTGCCCTGCATCGGCGTGTGCGGATCGACCATGGCGGCGTACACCCGGGCAATTTGTGCCGCGATGATCGCCTCGGTGCACGGCGGGGTTTTGCCGCGATGACAGCACGGCTCCAGCGTGACGTAAAGCTCTGCCCCTGCGGTGGTTTCGCCTCGCTGGGCGGCGTCGCGCAGCGCTTCGACCTCGGCGTGCGGCCCGCCAAAGTGACGGTGGTATCCCTCGCCGATGATTCGGCCGTCACGCACCAGCACCGCCCCGACCATCGGGTTGGGTTCGACCCAGCCCCGGCCGCGACCCGCCAGTGCGAGCGCCCATTTCATATAATCGTGTCGGTGTGTCCCCATGCCCGCGCATGATAGCAGGCGGGACACCTCGGTACTCTTTACTCAGGACTGCCATGAAGCTTATCAAACGTCTGGTTCTGGTTGCCGTGGTTCTGCTGATCGTCGTTGTGGTCGCGGTGGGCTTCTTCATCGATGCGATCGCGAAGACCGGCGTCGAAGAGGGCGCCAGCTACGCCATGGAAGTGCCCACGAAGCTCAAGAGTGCCAACGTTCGCGTCTTCGCCGGCGGGTTCGGCATGAACGGGCTGCACGTCGCCAACCCCAAGGGTTATGACGCCGACTACTTCCTCACGCTGGGCAACAGCGATGTCAACGTGTCGCTCAATACGCTGATGCAGGACACCGTGGTGCTGCCCACGCTGCACCTGGAGGATCTGAGCATCGTGCTGGAGAAGAAGGACGGCAAGACCAACCTCGACACGATCATGGCGAGCATCGGTCGACTGTCCAGCGGCGAGCCCGCAGCCGAGGGGGGCAAGCGGTTCATCGTCAACGAAATCGTCATCCGCAACGTGGAATTGCGCGTGATTATGGCCCCGGTGGGTACCGCGAACAAGCCTCTGGTCGTTACAGTTCCGGAGATCCGCCTCACCGATGTGGGGTCGGACACGCCCAACGGCGTGGTGCTGTCGCAGCTCACCGGGACGATCGTCTCGGCAACGCTGCGGGCGATCGCGACCAACGCCCCGGATGTGCTGGGCAACGTCGTGGTGGCGTCGATCGACGGCGCGCTGACGCTGGCGGGGGACCTGGGCAAGGTCGGCGGCGAGATCATCGGTCAGGCGACGCAGGTTGGCGCTGAGGCGGTGAAGGTGGTCGGCGACGTCGCCAAGGAAGGCGCCAAGGTGCTGGAAACGGGCCAGAAGGCGCTGGATGAGATCACCAAGGGCGCTGCTTCGGGCGAGACGATCAAGGACGTCGGGTCGCAACTGGAAGGCGCGGGCAAGAAGCTCGAGGAAGCGGGCAAGGGCCTGGGCGATGCGCTGAAGGGGTTGGGTGGCAGGAAGAAGGATGATGAGTAACGCGGGGCAGACCATCGCGCCGCGCCTCGAACACGTGTGAACCACAGGAAGGAGCTGTCGGATGCGAACGATGATCTGGTCCGCCGTCGTGATGCTGTTTGCCGCGGGCGTCTACGCGCTGGCGGAGGGCGAAGCGCACAACACGCTCACCGCACAGGAAAAGGAAGCCGGCTGGAAGCTGCTGTTCGATGGCAAAACGCTCAACGGCTGGACGCCTTCGCGCGAAAATCCGAACAACTTCAAGGTGGAAGACGGCGTGCTGGTCGCCGCGGGCAACCGCGCTCACCTTTTCTACGGCCCCGAGGATTTCGAAGGCTTCCGTAACTTCGAGTTCCAGGCCAACGTCCGCACGATCGGCCGGTCCAACTCGGGCATCTTCTTCTGCACCCGCTACCAGCCGCAGGGTTGGCCGGAGACCGGCTACGAAGCCCAGATCGCCAACGCCTTCCCCGATGACAACAAGACCGGTTCGATCTGGGGCTTTGTTAAGGTAAACCCCTCGCCGGTGAAGGACGATGAGTGGTTCCACTACTACCTGAAGGTTGAGGGCGATCAGGTGACGATCCGCATCAACGGCAAGACGGTGGTGGACTGGACCCAGCCGGAGGATTGGGATCAGAAGACCAAGCGTCTGGGCAAGGGCACTTTGGCGCTTCAGGCGCACGATGCGAACAGCCGCACCGAGTTCCGCGACATCAAGCTGCGCGTGCTGGATTGACGGTGACGGCGTGACGTTCGGTGGATTGAGACAGCACGCTGCCGGTCAACCACCGCTGCCGCCACGGTCAGCCGCGCCGAGGCTCGACGGAGTGGCTGCGTCCAGCAGCGGTTGCGTATCCACGGGTTTGATCCCTTTGGGTGCGCGGCGAAGCATGTAGTCGATCAGTTCCTGCACATCGATGGTTGCGAACGCCGTCGCCCGATCCGCCATGGCGTAGGGCATGACGAGTTGTCCCTCGTGGATCAGTGCGCCACAGGTGTACACGACGTTGGGCACGTATCCTTCGCGCTCATCCTCCTGGGGCACGAGGATCGGTTCGGGCGTTTGGCCGAGGATGCGCGAAGGATCGTCGCGATCGAGCAGCGTTGCGCCGATGCAGTATTGCCGCATCGGACCCACGCCGTGCGTCAGCAGCAACCAGCCCGCCTCCGTTTCGATCGGTGAGCCGGAATTGCCCAGTTGCACCGCTTCCCAGGGGTAGCGCGGCTGCTGCAGCAGCTGCGCCTCGTTCCAGAAGTGGGGGTGGTCGCTGCGCATGATGTAGAGGTTCTCGCCGTCCAGCCGCGAGATCATGACATATTTGCCTTTGACCTTGCGGGGGAACAGGGCCATGCCCTTGTTCTGAGCGCACTTGCCGTTGATGGTCGCGACGTGGAAGTGGTGGAAGTCGCGCGTCTGGAGCATCTGCGGCATGATGCGGTGCCCGTCGTAGGCCGTGTACGTGCCATAGTAGGTGACGCTGCCATCGTCGTTGACGAACCGCACGAGTCGCAGGTCTTCCATGCCACGGCTTTCGCTTTCCGTAGCGGGGAAAATGACCATCTGCTCGGGAGGCACTTCAGGAGGAAAGCGCAGATCGTAGTTGGCGTGTGCCAGTTCGATCATGGCGTTGCCGGTGACGCGGTCGGTCGGCGGGGTGGGCGACGTCTGCAGCAGCGTCTCGATGCTGGTCTTAAGGTCGCGGAGTGTGAAGTACTCGCCCAGTTTGTTGAGCACGGCGATGGCGAAGGCGTCGAGCACGCCCATCTCGCCCAGCTTCTGGCGAAAGAGCTTGCGTTCGTACCGTTTATCGGGCACCGGCCTGGCCGTGTAAGCGCTGCGGGGGCAGGGGTGGACCTCCACGTGACCGTTGCTGTGCAGGATGCCCCGGCGGAACACGATGGAGGAGACGTGCCCCTCGCCGGTGGCGCGCAGGCTCATGAGGAAACGCAGGTTGCCTGGCGGCATGTCGCTCTGGTCGGGGTGCGGCACGATCGAGGGGTTGAACAGCGCCGCCGACTCGATCGAATACTCCATCGTGAAGTACGCGCCGATCAGCAGCTCGCGTTCGGCGCTGATCGGTTCGTCAGCCACATAACGGGCAACCTCCGCATAGTTCTGCAGGAGCGCCGCTTTGAGGTCGTGATGGCGTGAGGAGAAGTTGCGCTCCACACGCTCCAGCAGATCGCTGACCTCGGCGTCGCTGAGCTGCAGGACGCGTCGGATGATGGACCGCATGCGCTGCTCGCTGCCGAGGTTAAGAAACCGCGTGATGACGCGGCGATCATCGGATGCGAAACGTTCGGTGCGGCGGTGAACCCGGATTTCTGCGCTGCGAATCATGACTCGACCATCTCCTGATCCTGCGATCGCCCGCCCACTTTCAGCGTGGGCGGCCACTAAAGGCTCTATCGTCTTATCGTCGGCGCATCATCTGCACTACCATAGTTGCGTGACGAGCGACCCCGCAGCAACCGATGATCGTAGGCAGGTGACCGGCACGACGACGGCCGGACGACTCCGTCGGGCGTGGCATCATCTCGTCCTGGCGGCGGGGCTGGTGGTCATCGGGGCGAGCGTTGCGGGATTTGCCGGCGGTTGGCATTGGGGGCTGGACCTCTTCGCGCACTTTCGCCTGCAATATGTCATCGCGTTGACGGTGGCGGCGGCGATCGCGCTGCTGGGCAGGCGGTGGAAGACGCTGGCGCTTTGGGTGGTGGGACTGGCGGTGAACGGCGCGGTGATGCTGCCGCTGCTCGTCGGGGCGGGCGGCGCGGCGGTGTCGGGCGAGCGACCGCTCACCCTGCTGCACTACAACGTGAAGTTCACGCGAACGGATGGGGCGGCGTTGGCGCGGTGGATCGATGCGCAGGATGCGGACGTCGTGTTTCTGCAGGAATTGACGCCCGAGGTCGCCCGGCAGCTGGCCGATGGGCTGATGCGGTATCGCATCATCGAGGTGGAGCCTCGCCGGGACACGCGCGGGCTGGCGGCGTTGGTGGCGGTGGACAGCCCCATTTCGCTGGTTGAAAGTCGGGTCTCGATGCCGGTGCCGGGCAGCGATCGGCCCATGATCGAGCTGGTGGTCAACTGGGCCGGCGGAGAGGTGGCGTTGCTGAGCGTACACACGAGCGTGCCGTTCTTCCCGCAGTGGCAGCGACGCGAGGTGGATGTGGTGGCCGATTGGGCACGAGGGCAGGTTGAGGCGGGCAGGGCGGTTGCGGTGATCGGCGACCTCAACGCAACGCCGTGGGGCGTGAATTTCCGGCGGTTGCTTCGGCAGGGTGAACTCGTCAACGGGCAGCGGGGGCACGGCCTGGGTGGCAGTTGGCCCGCGGCATGGCCGGCACCGATGCGGATTCCCATCGACCATTGCGTCCATTCGCCGGACCTCGCCACGACTCACCGCGTGCTGCTGGAGGATGCGGGGTCGGATCATCTGCCGCTTCGGGTTGAGCTTGCGCGGAAAGAGCGTTAGCGTGGGGAGAACGGGTGGCAGGAGGGGATGGCGAGAAATCAATGTGTGTGACACGTTAGCAGTCATGCCGACGCCCTGACGTGACGATACCTTATGCGACGCTGTCGTCCACGCGGCAGTGGCGATAACATGGAGCTATACACGCCGGGCATGGCGGCGAAGGGAGTTTTTCGATATGAAGGGCATCATCCTCGCGGGCGGTCTGGGCACGCGGCTGCGGCCGTTGACGCTGGTGACCAATAAGCATCTGCTGCCGGTCTACGATCGGCCGATGATCTACTATCCGATCGAATGCCTCCTCAACGCGGGGATTCAGGATATTCTCGTGGTCACCGGCGGGGACCATGCCGGCGACTTCCTGAAGCTGCTTAAAAACGGCAAGGATCTGGGCATCCGCCACCTGGAATATGCGTATCAGGAAGGCGAGGGTGGCATCGCCGATGCGCTGAAGCTGGCGGAGGACTTCGCCGACGGCGACAAGATCTGCGTCGTGTTGGGCGACAACATCATCGAAGGCAACCTTCGTGCCGCCGCGGGGCAGTTCTTTACCCAGCGCAGCGGCGCCAAGCTCCTGCTTAAGGAAGTGCCCGATCCGCAGCGCTTCGGCGTGGTGCGGTTCGACGAGAACAACAAGATCGCCGAGATCATTGAGAAGCCGGCGGACCCGCCCAGCAACCTCGCGGTGATCGGCGTTTACTTCTACGACTCGGATGTGTTCGACATCTGCAAGACGCTCAAGCCATCCGGTCGCGGTGAGTTGGAAATCACCGATGTGAACAACGCCTACCTGCAGCGCGGCGACCTGACATACGAGATTCTCGACGGCTGGTGGACCGATGCGGGCACCTTCGAAAGCCTCTTCCACGCGGCACGGCTTGTCAGCGAAGGCGGCGCCAACCACACCGAGTTCCCCAAACCTCGCGTCACCAGCGCGACGAAGACCAAAGTTGAGGTTTAACGACAGTTGTCTCCGCTCATGCCTTGTGCTCTCTGTCGTTCACCAATCGGAGATGTGATTCTTGAAGGTTATCAGCCCACGGGTTTTCAACGGTTCCGTTGCCGATGCTTTTGCGACCGCCACGCAGGAGGGCGAGCCGTTGTTCGTGCCCGCATCGATCTATGCCGATGATCGCGGCTGGTCGATCATGAACCAGTTGCAGGGTGTCATGACGCCTCAGGGGCAGGTCAATTTCTCCGTGATGTATCCGGGCGTGATCAAGGCGTGGCATCGCCATCACAAGCAGACGGACATGTGGATCGGCCTGACGGGCAACCTGAAGGTGGGCGTTCACTGCGAGAAGACCGGCCGCAGTTGGCTCGCAACGCTGGGCGAGAAGCGTCCCGGCGTGATGATTATTCCGCCGCCCCTGTGGCACGGCGCTGCGACGATCGGCCATGAGCCGGCCGGGTTGCTTTATTACGTGACGCATGCTTACGACGCTGCGAATCCCGATGAGGATCGCCGGGCGTACGACTCGATCGCGGGTTTCCCTTGGACGGTGAGGCACGGATGAGCACGGCGACGGTCCCGGGTGTGCTGCTGATCGGTGCGGGCGGGATGCTCGGCCGGGCCTGGCGCGAGCGATTCTCACCCGAGCAATCGCCTGCCACGCCGCGCTTCGACATCACCGATCCGCAAGCGGTGGCGGCGCACCTTGTCGATGATGTGCGGACGGTGATCAACTGTGCGGCGTTTACGGATGTGGACGGCGCGGAGTCGCGACCGGACGAAGCGCAGAAGGTCAACGCGGATGCCGCGGGATACCTCGCCGAGCGCTGCCGGGCGATCGGTGCGACACTGGTGCATTACTCGACCGATTATGTTTTCAACGGTCAGGCCGACACGCCGTACCGCATGGATGAACCGCGCGACCCGGTGAACGCCTACGGCCGCAGCAAAGCGATGGGCGAGGTGGCGATCGAGCAGTCCGGCTGCGACCATCTGATCATCCGCACGAGCTGGTTGTATGCGCCGTGGGGCAGAAACTTCGTGCGGACGATTGCCAAACTGTGTGCTCAAAGGTCCAGCCTTCGCGTGGTGGATGATCAACGGGGGCGACCCACAAGCTGCGAGCATCTGGCCCAGGTCAGCGCTCAACTGCTGGAACGCCACGTGCGAGGCATTCGACACGTGACCGATGGCGGGGAATGCACCTGGTTCGAGTTCGCCCGCGAAATCGCCCGGCTGGCCAACGCCGACTGCGCTGTTGAGCCGTGCACCACCGCCGAGTTTCCGCGCCCCGCCAAACGCCCGGCGTACAGCGTGCTCGACCTCAGCGAAACCGAAACAGTCGTCGGCCCCATGCCCGACTGGCGCGACAACCTGAAAAACGTTCTGCAACGGCTCGAACCGTGACAGAAAAACCGCGAATACGCGAATGGATGCTAATAAAGACAGTGCCAATAGGTTGTCGTTACAGCAGTAATCGTGTTACCTGAATAAACATTCGCGTTGATTCGCGTTCATTCGCGGTTCAAACCGATTTGCCAACCGCGGGTCCATCGAAAGCACCAACCACCATGAAACACCTCCTCGTCACCGGCGGCAGCGGATTCATCGGATCCAACTTCATCCGTTTCGTGCTCAGTGAACGGCCGAACTATCGCATCACCAACCTCGATTGCCTGTCCTATTCCGGCAACCCCGAGAATCTTGCGGATCTGGAAAACGACGAACGTTACACCTTCGTCCACGGCAACATTCTCGACCGCGAGCTGGTCGACGAACTGGCGGCCGCGTGCGATGCGGTTGTCCATTTTGCTGCGGAAAGCCACGTGGATCGATCGATTCTCGATTCGCGGCCGTTCATCGAATCCAACGTGCTGGGCACGCAGTCGCTGCTCGATGCCGTGCGTCGCGCCGGTGGCAAACGCTTCATCCACGTCAGCACCGATGAGGTGTATGGCGAACTGCCGCTGGACAAGCCCGAACTTAAGTTCACCGAGTCCACGCCGTTGCAGACCAACAGCCCGTACAGCGCCTCCAAGGCAGGCTCCGACCTGCTGGTTCGCGCGTATCATCACACGTTCGGCATGGATGCGCTGATCACGCGGTGCTCGAACAACTTCGGGCCGTACCAGTTTCCGGAAAAGGTCATTCCGCTGTTCGTCACCAACCTGATCGAAGGCAAGAAGGTGCCCCTGTACGGCGATGGGCAGAACGTGCGCGACTGGCTGCACGTGATTGACCATTGCGAAGCCGTGCTCACCGTTCTGGAAAAGGGTGCATCGGGCGAGGTGTACAACATCGGCGGCAACAACGAACGCACCAACCTCGAACTCACCCACGCCATCCTCGACATCATGGGCAAGGATGCATCGTCCATCGAGTACGTCAAGGACCGTCTCGGTCACGACCGTCGGTATGCCATTGACGCCAGCAAGATCAAGCGCGAGCTTGGTTGGGAGCCGACGCGCAGCGCCTGGCCTGCCGCGCTGGAAGCGACCGTCCGCTGGTATGTCGACAACCCCACCTGGTGGCAGCGCGTCAAGAGCGGCGCCTACCGCGAGTACTACCAGAAGCAGTACGGCGCATAAGACGGGCGTCCCTGCAACCGCAACTTCCGGGCCGGTGTAGCAATCCCGAATGAGCGGGATGCGCGATCGTCTCATCCTGCGCGATGCGAACGCTCGCTGATAGCTGGACACGGGTAAATGCGGTATCCTGCGACATTGCACAACACCCATTCACAGAGGAAGACGATGAATCGATTTGGGCGAATCAGTCGGACGATCGTGGCGCTGGTCATGCTTTCGGTGGCCGCCACCCATGCTGTGGCGCAGGCCAACCGCATCGCGCCGGTCCTTGATCAGGTTTCCGAACGTGCGCAGATCGTCGTGGTCGCACCGAACCTGTCGCGGCTCAGCGAGAAGCTGGCGTTGCTGAATGAGAGCCTGGAACTGGGCGTTCCGGAGCTCGCGGATGTGCTTGGCGAGTTCAAGCGCGATGCGGGTGTGGAGCGTGGGCTTGCCGACAACGGCGCGTTGGTGCTGGTGGTCGAGGACGCGACCACTGCGTTGATGGGTGGCCAGGCCAAGGTGTACCTGCTTGTCCCCGTGAGCGATTACGATGCGTTCATCGGCAGCTTCGATGCCACTGTGGACGGACCGGTTGCGCAATTGAACTCGGCGACCGGCGACCCCAATTTCATCCGCAAGGTGGGCAATTACGCACTGGTCGGCGAGACGAGCGCCGCAGTGCAGAGTTACCAGCCCGCCAACAACGGCGCGAAGTGGATCAGGAAGGCCGGCGACCTCGGCGGCAACGCGCTGGCGGGCGGTGACGTCGCGATGGTTATCGATATCGAGTCGATGTCCATGACTCTCGCGGGCATGACCACCATGCTCCAGTTCATGGCTGAAATGGGCATCGCCAACGCTCCGCCCGAGCAGCAGGCCTCCGCCCGCGCCGGTGTGCAGTGGCTGATCCAGGGTTTCCAGGCGTTCGTTCGCGACGGCTCCGCCCTCGTCGTCGCCAGCGACCTGACCGAACAGGGCATCGGCGGCAGCATCGCCGTCCAGTTCAAGGAAAACTCCGCCCTCGCCAAGCGGTTCGCCAACGGCGGGAAGGCGGCGGATCATCTCGCCCGCCTGCCCGACAAGCCTTACCTCGTGGCGATGAGCGCCAACACCGATGCCTTCAACATCGCCGGCATCGCCGAGAGCATCCTTCCTCTGATCGCCTCGACCGACGTTCCCGCCGCCGATGCGTTCAAGGCGATGCTCCCGATCGTTCAGCAGATGCGCGGCATGTCGCTGGTGGTCGCGCCGCCCACGGATGAGACGCAGGAACCTTCCGTCCTGACGTACATGAACGTCACCGATGCGGCCGCCTACCGCGATGCTTTCAAGAAATATCTGGCTCAGATCGACGGCAAGCCTGCCACCGCCGCCGATCCGACCACCGTGGCCACCCGCTACACCGCCAACCAGTTGAAGGTCGGCGATGTTGCAGCCGACCAGTACGAGATTCGAACCGATGCGCTGACCGCGCAGACCGGTTATCTGGTCGGCAAGGATGAACACATCCTGCACACCAACGTGGCCGATGCGCAGGTGCTGCGCGACGGTTTGGCGGCGATGACCCGTACCAACGGGCTGGGGGCCAACGGCGACATCGCTCAAACGCGGAAATCGCTTCTGCCTGACTCCGCGTTCGAATTGTTCATCAACTTCGATGCGGTGATGGCGCTCGCCGCGGCCATGGAAGGCGGACCGGTGGACAACACCGGCAAGGCTGGGCTGATCGGCGTGTCCATCAGCATCGGCGAGGGCGGCGCGGTGCTGCGGCAGTGGACGCCGATGCCCGCCGCGAAAATCATCAAGGAAAAGGCGTCCGAAATATCGCTGGACAACCCGCTGTAACGGGTCCAACCGGGGCCGGCGTCGGCGACGCTTTCGCTGAGACCAGCCTTGAGCCATGCACAGGACAACTTGCGTGGGGTGTGGCTGACGCTGGGGGCGGGCGTGCTCGGCGCGGTCGCATTGGCGATGCCGGTCTGGCTGCTTTTCGGGCCCGATGCGCCGGTTGCCCCGACACCCGACGCGACATCCGCAAGCCCGCCGGTCGCCGCGCCTGTTCCGCCGACCAGCGTGCGTGAACACGAGCCGGCTCCGCCCGCGCCGCCGCCGGTCTTCACACCCAAGTCGCCGCCGCTGCAGAAGCTCATCGGCTTCACGCTGCACGGCTACGACCGCGAACACCTGACGATGGACGATTACCTCCGCGCCATCGATGAGCAGGCCCAGCGCGGCGTCACCGCGCTGCAGTTCGTCGTCCCTATTTTCAGCGGCCACGCGCGCTCCGCCGGCGTGCAGATGCTCATCGGCGAGGACCGCAGCGTCACGCCGCAACAGATCGTTGCCATCCTCCGTCACGCCAAAGCGATCGGGTTGCACACCACGCTCATGCCGCAGCTCGTCCTGACGCAGCCGCGTGGCAGCGATTCACGGGCCGTCATCGATCCGCCGGACTGGGACCACTGGTGGCGCACCTATCAGCAGGTGCTCGATCAACTGTTGGGGTTGGCGATGCAGGCTGAGGTGGATGCCTTCTGCATCGGTGCGGACCTCGCCAGCACCGAACGGCAGACCCATCGCTGGGTCGCCCTCATCGCCCATCTGCGCAGTGGGTTCGAGGGCTATCTCTACTACGCTGCCGACGCCCAGCGATACCAGACCCCCGCCTTCTGGGCGCATCTGGATTTCATCGGCATCACCGGCCGGTGGAACGCCATGGACGGTAAGTCCAACATCGAACCAACTGTCGCCGCGCATCGCGATGATTGGATGGCGCTGCGGCAGGAAATGATCGACTTCGCCCGGCTCTACGATAGGCCGATCATCCTTACGCAGGTCGGCGATGCCCCCGCGCCGCGTATTGCCGATGACACCCCGCCTGCTCCTGCCGTGACGACGCTCGCCCAAGGATATGCCACCTTTTTTGACGTGTGGCGGCCGCTGCTCGTCCCCGCCATCCCCACGGGCAGTCACGATCCCAGTGCGGAGAGCCCGGCCGATTGGACGGTGGGCGTCTTCCTCTATGACTGGCGCCTGCCCGATGCGAACCGTCCGATCGTCGACCGTCCGGCCCTGCAGGACCTGACTCGCTGGCTCAGCGACCGCTGACGCCGCGCCGCACCGGCCACCTCCCTCCCCGTCTTCCCTGAACTTTGCTACACTTTCCCGCCCATGAACGTCTTGATCATCGGTAGCGGCGGACGCGAACACGCGCTGGGTTGGAAGCTCAAACAATCCAAGCAGTGTGGCAAGATTTACTTCGCGCCGGGCAACGGCGGGACCAGCGCGATCGGCGAAAACGTCGACCTCGCCATCGAGCCGGTCAACACCAAGAACGCCGATGCCATCGACTACTTCTGTCGCCAGAACAAGGTTGAGCTGATCGTCATCGGCCCGGAAGATCCGCTGGCGGAGGGGCTGGCGGATCGTCTGCAACGGCCGGGGCGGTACGTGTTCGGCCCACCGGCGGCGGCGGCGCGGCTGGAGGCCGACAAGGCCTGGGCCAAGCAGCTCATGCGCGCCGCCAGCGTTCCCACCGCCGAGGCACGCATCTTCACCAACGCCGAGGCCGCCATCGCCTACGTTCAGACCCGCGAAACCCCTGTCGTGGTCAAGGCCGCCGGACTCGCCAAGGGGAAGGGCGTCATCGTTTGCGACGACAACGTCGAGGCTGAACAGGCGGTCCGCACCATCATGGAGAACAAGGCGTTCGGCGATGCCGGCCAGACGGTTGTCATCGAAGAACGCCTTGTCGGTCAGGAGTTGTCCGTCCTGGCGCTGGTCGATGGACGCAACATCTTCGTGCTCGACCCATCGCAGGACCACAAGCAGGCTTACGAAGGCGATACCGGGCCGAACACCGGCGGCATGGGCGCGTATTGCCCCACGCCGCTTGTCGATGATGCGCTCATGGCGACGATCGAACGCGATGTGCTCGTGCCCATCGTCGATGCCATGCGACGTGATGAGGTCGACTACAAGGGCGTGCTGTACGCCGGCCTCATGCTCACGGCGGGCGGTCCCAAGGTGCTCGAATTCAACTGCCGCTTCGGTGATCCGGAAACCCAGCCGCTCATGATGCGACTGCGCGGCGACCTTATCGACATCATGGTCGCCACCTGCACCGGCAAGCTCGAAGACGCCAACCTTTCATGGGATGAACGCGTGTGCTGCTGCGTTGTCATGGCGAGCGGCGGTTACCCGGGCGACTACGAAAAGGGCAAGGTCATCACCGGCATTGAAGATGCCGAATCGGACCCGGATGTGAAGGTCTTCCACGCCGGCACCGCCATCCGCAACGGCAAGCTCGTCACTGCCGGCGGCCGCGTCCTCAACGTCTGCGCCATGGGCAGGGATCTCGCCGAGGCAAGGCAAAAAGCCAACACCGCCTGCGAAAAAATCCACTTCGAAGGCGCCCACTACCGCAAAGACATCGGCTTCCGCGTGATGAAGTGATGCGTATGTGACCGATCCGCCGGGATGAATCGCGATGAACACGAATGGAAGCTGATCGGTTGCGAGCCGCAACGTATTCGCGGTTTGCCTTGCAGCGCCGATGTCGCCCGAATGCTTTTCTCCCGAATTCTTTTCTTTTGATTCGAAAGCATCGGCTATTCTTGTCAGCGGTTGTCACCCAGGAGGTTTGCCATGCGGTTTCCTTCGCGGATCCAGAGCGTCATCGATGCGGTGGAGGGGTTGCGGGGGCGGGTGGAGGATCATTGGCAGATTCCCGGCGACGAGGCGCGGGTGTTGGCGCAACTGGTGACGATCGGGCGATGCGTGTCAATCTGCGAGATCGGTACGAGCTACGGCTTTTCCACCCTGCACCTGGCGGCGGCGACGCAGCCAATGGGCGGGCATGTGCATACGTTCGACATCGACCCCAAGAAAGTCGATGCGGCTGGCAAACATCTGGAACAGGCTGGGTTACGCGACGTCGTGACGCAGCATCTGGGCGATGCGCGGCAACTGTTGCTCAACGTGACGCCTATGCAGCCGTTTGATTTCGTGTTTATCGATGCGGTGAAGGAGCAGTCGTTCGCGTATCTTGAAGCGGTGCAGCCGCGCCTTGCATCGCGTGCCGTCATCGTCACCGACAACACGACGACGCATGCCGCGGAACTCGCATCGTTCGTGGAGCACCTGCGCGGATTACCCAACGCGCAGAGTTGTGCGGTACCCGTGGGCAACGGGTTTGAACTGACGGTGGTGGGTGTGACCGGCGGATGAGGGGATAAAAAAACCTCCGCCACAGGGCTCCGATTCCTGTGGGCGGAGGCGCGCCACGGCTGTCTGAATTGGACATCCCGGAACTTCACCCCGGGGGCAATTTTCGCGAGACTGAGCGGCTGAACTTCCCGATTCGTTCCATTCGCTGCTTTGTCCCGCTCCGGGTTGCGCTGGTGTTCCCAGCGTCAACGGCATCTATCCTATCGGCTGATTTCCAACTGTGTCAACGGCGCGCGCGGGCGAAATGGATAATGTTTTAAGTAGTGTTGCCGTTGATATTTACGCGTTTTTCTCAGGTGGTGCAGCGGCGTCGGGGAGCCTTAACTCGGTGCTGGATGAAGGGTTGCGGAACCGCCTCATTTAAGCCGTTGCAAACAAGCATCTTGGATAAAATGTGGAAAAATTGTCGCTTTCGAAGAGGTGGTTGTGGACAAATTGTTGAACGTCGCGGTGGGTGTCCTGGTGCGCGGGAAGGGAGCGGAAAAGGTTGTACTGGTGACGCGGCGGCCGGCGGACACGGTGCTGGGCGGGTATTGGGAGTTTCCCGGCGGCAAGGTGGAGGCGGGGGAGACGCCGCAGGCGTGCCTGGTGCGGGAGTTCCGCGAGGAGGTGGGGCTCTCGGTCACCGTGGGGGAGGCATTGCCGACGGTGGAGCACGCGTATCCGCATGGCCGGGTGGTGCTGCACGCGTTCTGGTGTGCCGCAGTGGATGGGCAGATGCCGCGCAATCTGCAGGTGGCTGAGCATCGCTGGGTGCCGACGGGCGAACTGTCGACGCTACGGTTTCCGCCCGCCAACGGTCCGCTGGTGGCGGCGATCGTGGCGGGGTGCAACGCTGACTGAAGGGCAACCCTGGTCCGGCGCAGTTGAGTCGCTCTGGACGCGTCCCGCGGAGCCTCCCCCAGACGCACACCTTCGACGATGCGGGCGATGTGTCCACGCCAACAGCGGCACGGCCCCGTGGCGTGGCGTGCCGTTCGTCAACGCTTCCCAGACCGCCGGCGTCGCTGGCGCTGGTTGGGTGGGGCAGTGTGCTGATGCTTCGCCATCGCACGCGGTGAACGGATTGCTGGAAATTGATCCATGAACGTCAGTGGGTGGATGCCTGCCGACGTTTTTCCTGCGCGCGGGGAAGCGTGCTCAGTGAATGGTGATGGTTTGTGGGGTGATAACGCCGCGATGAGGGGCGAGAAGCTGAACGGTGTCGATGCGGGTGATGATGGCGTTGTAGTTGTAGTGCGGCTCGGTCAGGACGTTGATGACGTAGTCGTTGGCGAATCCAATGAGCCGATCATAGATCCACTCCGGCATGTCCTGGGTGGAGTCGATGGTGGCCCGGCCGTGAAGCGTGACGACCTCATGATAGTTGGCGCTGGCGAAGGTCCAGGAGACATCGGGATGGTGCTGCAACTGCTCGATCTTGCCGGTGGCCTGTGCGCTGAGACTGTAGAGGAAGTGGAGGTTTTCATCGAGGGGGACGGCGGCCATGTAACGCAGGTGCGGCTTCTGCTCATCGTCGACGGTGGCGAACGAGCCGACCTGCACCTGTTCGATCACCTGGTGGGCGATGTCGCGGATGTCACTGTCGAGAAGCATGACCAGCTCCACGGAAGGCGGTACGTGCCCGCAAGCAATGATAGGCGGGGCGATGGCGGTGGGAGGCCCTGTCAGGCCACGGCGGTGATGTGGGGGAGGGTGAAGAGGTAGGGGGTGACGTTGTAGCCAGCCGCGCGGGCGATGTGCAGATCGGGGCGGTAGAGCAGGTCGATGGTGATCGCCTGGCCGTCGGGGGTACGGGCGTCCTCGGCGAGGAGACGCACGGAAGGGCGGCACGGGTCTTCGAGGCTGGGGGCGACGACGACCGCGGGCTGTCCGTCGCTGAGCATGATGTAGCTGCCGACGGCAAAAGGGGGAATCTTCCGGAGGACCGCCTTGAACACGACGGGGTCGAGCCACCGCGTCCAAGGCCCGTGGCGGAAGGCGTGCAGGGCGGCGATGACCGGGCGGCCGGCGGCTTCGGCGTCACGCAGAAGGTGGTCCAGCAGGCTCGCCGCCGTCACGATGCGGCTGAAGATGTGAATCTGTTCGCCACGCTGTGGTCCACGATGGCGACCCCGCGACAGCTCACTCATGTCGGGGTAGCCCGAGCCGTCCCAATGTTGGTGATGGTTGAGCACGACCTGGCGCGCCGAAGCGGGGGCACGCGAGTCGCGCAGCATGTCAAACCCCAGACGCGGGTGCTTCTGATACTCGGCGAGCAGCTCGGCGTCGGGCACGTCGCCCTGTGCGCATTGAAACTCATCGACCTTGCGTGCTTCGGCGGAGAGGGCGAGCTTGCCGATGTCGTGCATGAGCGCGCCGATGCCGAGCGCGGTGAGATCGCGGGCGTGTTCGATGTCGAGTCGGGCGCGTTGGCGCACGATGTACGTTTCCAGTTCCAGCCCGACGCAGAGGCTGAGGTAGGCGACGTTGGCGCCGTGCGAGAAGAAGCCCGTTCCACCGCCGATCAATCGTTCCGTGAGGTTGGCGACCGACTGATTGGCGATAACTTCGCAGATGATCTCCATGATGTGCTGGCGATAGCTTTGCATCTGACCGGCCGAGACGGCGACCTGCGACATGGAAGCGAAGTCATGCTTGAGCTGGTGGTAAGCGGACAGCAGGGTGGTGGAGGGGCGGGTGATGATCTGTTCGTCCAGATCGCGCGTGACATCGTGCTCGATCCAGATGCGGGTGACGTGCAGGGCCTTGAGGCGTTTGAGGATGGTCTCGTCGAGTACGACGCCGGGGCGCAGCAACTCAAAGGCGGGCCGGCGCGGGTGAAACACCGACGCGGCCACCGTCATGCCCGGACGTACTTCTGCGATACCGCACAGCAGCATGATCGAGACACCCTGTTGACGTACAGGGCTATCATCGGCCGTGCGGTCGGAGGCGTTTAGGCGGCGGGGGCGGCCTGCTGCACTAAGTGGCGTTGCAACAGCAGGTTATTTCTTTTTGGTGATCTTTTTTCGGGTTGTGCTGGCTTTGGCGGTTTTGCGGGGGCTGGCGGGCGTGCCGACCAGGTCCTTGCGCCGCTTGGAGTCGGCCCAGGCGCGCATCATGTGGTGCAGCGCCACGGCCTCACCCGCCTTGACCTGCCGCTCAAGAAAGGAAGCAATGTCGTGCACCGACCCGCCCGCGGGCACCGCCCCGGCTTCCACCAGCAACGCCGCCATCTTGTCGTCGACCGGGATGGCGTGGCCGCCGAAGCACAGGAGCGTCACCTGGGCTGCCACATACTGCGGAATCCCGCCCAGACTCTCCAGGTAAGCCCGCACTTCCTTCTTGGGGCGGTCTGCCAGCGAATCGAGGGTGACGGCGTGCTCGCGGAGGTAGATGTCCTGCAGCGCTTCGCGCATGCGGGTGGTGCGCTGCTCGACCTGCGGGTAGTCCGCACCGATGATCGCCGCCAGCTCGTGGCTGTGGCTGACGCGCAGGTCGTTGGTGTCAACCATCACGGCCATGAGCTGTTTGTAGGCTTCTTCAGCCTGGCGTCGGGTGGCGTTCCATTCGAGGAAGCCCATCACCAGTTGGGTGATGGGGTCGTGCGGCTCGGGGGAAGTCGACTTGAACTTGCGCTTCCACTCACGAACAAGGGCTGTGAACTGTTTGGCGTGCGTGTTGTCCGTCTTCACCTGGGCTGATCCTCAGGGGGGGTGTCTTCTGGTGGGGTGGGGGTGTTGTCGTTTTCGCTGCGAGGGCCCTCGCGTTCCACCGCCTGGCGGATCGCATCGAGCACATCGGCTTCCTTCTTGATCGATTTGTCGAGCCGAAACTCCAGTTGCGGGATCGCCCGCAGCCGCACCGCCTTGCGCAGCAGGGCATGGATGCGTCGCGAGGCGCTTTGCAGCCCGTGTAACGACGTCTTTTCATGCCGCTCGGGCAATACGGAAATATACACATAAGCGTTGTGCAGGTCAGGACTCACCTGCACCCGTGTGATGCTGATGAGTCCGGCGATGCGCGGATCGCCCAGCCGCTTGGCGACCACTTCGCTGATCGCCCGCTGCAGTGTCGACTCGATTTGTTGGGTACGGATAGACATAGTCAGTTGCGGGTTGCGGACTTCAGGTGGCGGATTTATGGAAGTATCCGCGGGGGGCGTCCGTCGTCGAACTCATCGTCCGGTGAGGATCTCCATGGCGTGGTCGGAGAGCACGCAGTCGCGGTGGTGCTGCACCTTGTCGAGGATGCGGTCGAGCGTGCTCTGACAGTGGGGCACACTGCTGGCCGCCATGGCGATGCCCAATCGGGCGATACGGATGTTGTCCTGCTCCTGCACTTCCGCCACGGAAACCTGGTGTTCGCGGTGCAGGCGATCCTTCAGGCTCGCCACGACCCGACGCTTGTCCTTGAGCGACTGCGCCCAGTCGATGGTGAGCTCGATCTGAAGAATGCCAACGACCATCTATTGGATTTCGGATGGTGGATTTCGGATTGCGGATGGATCAGCCGCGGACGGTGACGCCGAGTCGAGCCGTCGCGACTGAGTTCCGCCGTCCTTCATCATTATCCCAGCGTGCGTTTGACCTCGACCTTGTTGTAGAAGACCAGTTGGTCGCCCACCTTGACGTCATCGAAGCCCTGAAGCTTGATGCCGCACTCGGTGCCGGCCCGAACCTGGTTGACGTCCTCCTTGACGCGTCGGAGGCTGGCAACGTCGCGGTTTTCGGTGACCACCACGCCGTCGCGCACCACGCGCACCTTCGCCGAACGCTGCACCGTGCCTTCGGTGACCAGACAGCCCGCCACCGCGCCGACCTTGGAAACCTTGAACACCTCGCGCACCTCGGCAATACCGAGCTGGTTTTCCTTGGTTTCCGGCGCCAGCAGGCCTTCCAGCCCCTTCTTCACCTCGTCGGTGACGTCGTAAATGACGCGGTAGAGGCGAATGTCGACGTCGCGCTTCTCGGCGATTTCACGCACGATCGCCGGGGCGATCACGTGGAAGCCGATGATCACGGCGTCCGAAGCATCCGCCAACAGCACATCGCTCTCGGTGATCGCGCCCACACCGGCGTGCAGCACCTTCACCGACACCTCGTCGTTGCCCAGCTCGGTGAGGCTCTTGCGCAGCACGTCGATGGAGCCCTGCACGTCGGCCTTGAGCACGATGCGCAGTTCCTTCGTCTCGCCCGAGGCGATCTGAGCGAAGTTGTCCAGCGTGATCTTCGTCTTGCTCGCCAGTTGACGCTGCCGTTCCGCTTCGCGGTATTGCAGCGCGATTTCCTCGGCACGGCGAAGCGTCGGGGCGATGTAGAACTTGTCGCCCGCGTCCGGCACCATGTCGATACCCGAAATCTCCAGCGGCGTCGCCGGACCAGCCTGCTTGATCGACTGGCCGCGGTCGTCGGTCATGTCGCGGACACGGCCGAATGCCCGGCCCACGACGATGAAGTCGCCCACGTTGAGCGTGCCTTCCTGCGTGAGCACCCGCGCCACCGGGCCGCGGCCTTCCTGCATTTCCGACTCGATCACCACGCCGCGTGCCGGACCACCGTAGCCCGCGGTGAGCTGCAGCAACTCCGCCTGGTAATCCAGGATTTCCATCAGGTCGGTGATGCCATCGCCCTTGAGCGCGCTGACCTTGACCACTTCGGTTTCGCCACCCCATTCCACGGGGTTGAGCCCATGTTCAGCCAGTTGGCCGTAGATCTTGCGAACGTTTTCCTGCGTGGCTTCGGCACGGTCGATCTTGTTGAGCGCCACGATGATGGGCACGCCCGCCGCCTTGGCGTGGTTGATCGACTCGATCGTCTGAGGCATGACGCCGTCGTCCGCCGCCACCACCAGCACGACCAGGTCGGTCATCGAAGCGCCGCGGGCACGCATCGAGGTGAACGCCTCGTGGCCGGGGGTATCCAGGAACACCACCGTCTTGTCCTTGCCGTCGGTGCCCTTGATGGTGACGCGGTAAGCACCGACGTGCTGGGTGATGCCGCCGGCTTCCGACGCCGCGACGTCCGCCTGACGGATCTTGTCCAGCAGGCTCGTCTTGCCGTGGTCGACGTGACCCAGCACGGTGACCACCGGAGGTCGCGGCCGCACATCCACGTGCTCACGCTGCTCGAACTCGGTGAGCAACTGCTGCTCGGCGGTCTGCTGTTCCTTGACCTCCAGCTCGATGTTGTACTCGAGGCAGACTTCCATGGCGGCCTCGGCATCGATCGCCGAGTTGATCGTCGCCATCACGCCCTTCTTGAAGAGGTACTTGATGATGTCCGAGCTCTTGATGCCCGTCGCGGCGGACAGCGCCTTGATGGTGATCGGCTCGGCAATCTGCACGACGCCGCCCGTCACCACCGCCGTCTGGGCCGCGTGACCGCCACCCTTGTTGCGGTTGAGGTCGCGGCGGTGCTTCTTGAGAAAGCCCGGCGCGCCCTTGAGGCGGGCGTCCAGTTCGATCAGGTCCTGCTCGGAGAGATTGGTGGGCCCAGTGAGCTGGGCATCGGCGGTGCGTCCACGACGCATGTTGAAGCTTCGGCGCTTGCCGGCTCCGCGTCCTTCCTCGGCTCCGCCGCCACCGCCGCCTGCGCCGCGACCACGTGCCGGGCCGCGCGAGCGGGAGATGCCGGTGGGCGAGTCGACCGGGCCACGCACCGGACCACCGGGGCCACCCGGGGCGGGGCGGCGCGGTCGGCGGGGTTCAATGACCTCGGGCTGTTCGATGCGCACCACCTTGGGGCCACGCAACACCGCCTGTTGCGGCTTCTCGAGCTGCTGCCCCGCCGGCTTGACGATCTTGGGGCGGTCCGGCACGTTGATGCGGCCGGCCGGTTGAATCGGCTTGGGGGCTTCGGTCTGGGACTCGGCTTCCGCTTCAGCCGGCGCTTCGGTGGCCGGTGCGGAAGCGGCGATCGGCGGCGCGGCTGGCGTTTGCGGCGCCTCGACGGGCTGAGCCTCAGACGCGGCAGGGGCCTGCGGTTCCTCGGCGGGAGCGGGCGCTTCCGGTGCGGCGGGCGCCTCAGCAGCCGGGGCAGCGGGCTTCGCCACCGCGCGGGTCGGCGCTTCTTCCTTCACCGTCGGCTCGCTGGGCGCGGGCGCCGCTTCCTGCTCCGGTGACGCCACCGCCGTCGCGGTGTCGCCTTCGTCGCTGTCCGTGCGTCGGGCAGCCTTGCGGCGGGCGGGTTTGCGCACCTTCTCCAGATCCACCGGCGCGGCTGTTTCCACCGCCGTCGCAGGCGTGCTCTCGCTGAACCACTCGCGGATCGTGTGCTCCAGACCGACCTTCACCACGGACATGTGGTTCGTCACATCGGGCACACCTTCGGCCTTGCACTTGGCAACAATGGCCTTGCTGTCCACGCCCAGTTCTTTTGCAATGTTGTGGACACGTTTCGTCTTCGCCACAAGCGGCTCCTGTATCGAGTCTCTCAAATCCGATGCGCCGTCAGCTTCCAGGCGGTACGCCCCGCACGGATGCGGTCAATCCCTGCTCACCGGCAAAATCTGCGCCCCGCCTCAGCCGACGCGATCCGTCTGCTCCTGCTCGTCCTGCTCCTGCACGTTCTCCTGCGATGCGTCGTCGACCGCTTCGGCCGACTCGGTCGTCGCCTCGCTGGCTTCCGCGCCGTCTTCGGCTGCGGCGGCCTCTTCCGTTGCGCCCGCGTCCTGTGCGGCTTCGGCCTGGCGGCTTTCGAGCATGTCGACGATGCCGCCGGCGTCCGCATCGGACGATCCACCGCCCGCGCCCACCGCGCCACCGCCCAGAATCTCGCCCAGCACCGCCGCGGCCTGCTGCTCGCCCGGCGTCTCCGCCAGACCAGCCTCCGCCGCCTGACGACGACGCTCCGCCTCTTCCTTCTCACGCTGCTGCTGCTCGGCCACTTCCTTGGCACGCTCCGATGCGGTGGCGACGATCTTCTCGCCCACCTCCCGATCGATGCCCAGCGTCTCCACCAGGTAGTCGACGCCGACTTCGTCAATGTCGAACACGCTGATCACGCCCAATGCGCCCAGCCGGTCGATCATCTCCTCCGTCACGCCTTCAATGCCCTTGAGGCACTCTTCCATGATGTCCAGGCTCTTGGTGAACTCGGCCGGCGTGAGGATGTCAATGTCCCACTGCGTCAGCCGTGCCGCCAAACGCACGTTCTGACCGCGCTTGCCGATCGCCAGCGAAAGCTGGTCCTCGTTCACCACCACCGTCGCCCGACCCAGCTCAAAGCACAGCGAAATCTCCACGACCTCAGCAGGCTTCAACGCGTTCTGAATCAGGATCTGGCTCGACTCGTTCCAGCGAACGATGTCGATCTTCTCGCCGCCCAGTTCATCCACAATGTTTTTGATACGGCTGCCGCGAACACCCACGCACGCGCCCACCGCATCCACCTTCGAGTCGATCGAACTCACCGCGATCTTCGTGCGGTGGCCCGGCTCACGCGCCATCGCCTTCACTTCGATGATGCGCTCGGAAACCTCCGGCACTTCCACTTCAAACAGGCGCTTGATGAAGTCCGGATGTGCCCGGCTGAGCACGATTTTCACCTGGTTGCCCGCATCGCGCACATCCAGAATCAGGCAGCGCACGCGTTCGCCCGGCTGATGCTGCTCGCCGGGAATCTGCTCGCTGCGCGGCATGAACCCTTCGGCGCGGCCGATCTGCACCACCAGCGCGCCGCCTTCGTACCGCTGCGCCAAACCGGTGGTCAGCTCGCCCACGCGATCGATGAACTCGTTGTAAATGCTGGTTCGCTCGTCCTCGCGGAATCGCTGAATCATGACCTGCTTGGCGGTCTGGGCGGGAATGCGGCCCAGCGACGCCAGATCGAGCGGTTCCTCACCCCGCCACAGCGAAATCTTGCCCGTCATGCGATCCAGTTCGCAGGTGAACTCTTCCGTGTCCACCGCGTTGAAGTGCTTGCGGGCGGCGGAAACCATCGCCTGCTCGATATCACGGTACAGCGACTCTTTGTCAACGTTGCGATCACGCGAGATCGAGTCGATCAGTCGCAGCATTTCCGATGAGTTCATATTGTCGAATTCCTGTTATTCAGTTGTCGCCAACCCGAGGAGGCCGCCCCGGGGCTCCATAACACAAAAAAACCACGATCGAATCTTCGATCGTGGCCTGATGCGGCTCAAAGCTCGGCGGGAGACTTCCCTTCGAGCCCGGATGGGCTTGTACGCCTTGCGTGCTAGTTCGAGGCCTCCTTTCGCAAGGACAGAGCCTCTCGAACCGACACGGACCCAGCGCCGGCATGCAGATCGTGATGGGCAAACAGCTTACCCATTACGTACCCGCAATCCATTCGCCAGATGTGCAAGCAAGCACATGCATCCGGTCCACCTCAGGTCACACCGCGGGGCACCATACCCAGCGGGCTTATAACTTTAGAGTTAATAGAGGTGGTGTCAAGCCTTCCGGCACCCAACGCCAACTTAACCGCGCCCGACGTGGTCGCTTCAGCGATCCGCGGCAGCGCGCTTGCGGTATCAAAATGTTTCGAAAAAGCTGCCCCGATCAACGGCCCTGCGCCACCGCGCCGCCGGTCCGCCGCAGGATCGCCGCCGCCGCCGCCAGCCGGACCATTTCCTGCGAGTCGTCGAGCATCGCCACCAGCGTCGTGGTCGCCCGGGGCTGGTGGATCAGCCCCAGCGTGGTCGCCGCCTGTGCCCGAGCCGCGGGGAGCGAGTGCCGGGAGGCGTTGATGACCAGGTCGACGCCGCCCGGCGTGCCGGTCCGCGCCAGATAATCCGCCGCCGCCAGTTGCAACTCGATGGGCGGGTCCTGCAGGAACAGTTCAATTGCCGGACGCTGGCTGCGGTCGTTCAGTCGGCCGAGGATCAGCAGCGACATCACCCGCACCTCGTCCTCGGTGGACCAGAGCCCCGCCCGCAGCGCGTGCAGTGCTTCCGCCTCCAGTTCGCGGAACCGTTCGCCCTTTTCATTGGCCGCCAGCTTGGCAATCGCCTCCGCCGCCAGCACCCGGGCGATGGCGTGATGGGCGGGATGTTCCTTCTGCAGCGGCCGCCGTACGCCTTCCTTGATCATCGGAATGGCGGACGGGTCGCCGAGCATCCCCAGAATCATGATCGCGTTCCGCCGCGTCGGCGGGTCCTGACTGATCACCATCGGGGCGATCGGCGACAGGTCCACTTCCTGACCGCACTTATGCAGCGCGAACAACGCCGCCATCCGCACCGATGCGTTGTCGTCGCGCGTCTGCGGCTGCACCGATGCGAGCATGTCCGTCAGCTTCAACTGGCCCACCGTCATCAGCGCGGTAAACCGCACCACCGGCGACTCATCCTCAAGCGCCAACTGCACCAGCGGCTGCACCCGGTCGCGAAGCAACTGGGCCGTCTCAATCGCATTGGCGCGAAGGAACGGGTCCTCGCTGTCCGCGGACAGCAGCACCTGTTCGATCGCCCGCTCACGCGCCTGGGCGAGCAACTGCTCGGGCGTCAACGGCGTTGGCGCCGGTGTCGATGGGGCGGGGCCTTCCTGGCCCGGTGCGATCGCGACGATTGCGACCAGCGTGATCAGTGCGATGACCGGTGCAAGCGGATGTTTCATGGCGCAGCCCCTGAAGGTGGGTGAGTATGGACGAATCAGTGCGTGTTGGCTTCGACCGCGGGTTTCATCTTATCTCGGCGAAACAGCCCGACCAAGACCAGTACGCCCGTTAATACCAAAAGGATCAGCCCCGGCCAGTGGCCAATCCGGCCGAACAACGTTGATCGGCTGTCCAACTGTACCGCGTGCACCGCCACGCCGGGCACGTTCTGCACTGCATCGCCAACCTTCACCACAGGCCCCACCCGGCCGACCGAATCCACAAACCCGCTCATTCCCGTGTTCACCGCCCGCGCCGTCGGCACGCGATGCTCCACGCTGCGAAACACCGCGATCTGCAGATGCTGCAGCGGCTGCTTCGACGCTGAAAACCAGCCGTCGTTCGTCAGGTTCACGATGAGCTGCGCCTGCTTCACACCATCCTGATGCACCAGCCGACGAATCACCCGTGGCACCGTGTCCTCGAAACAGATCGGCGTCACCAGCTTCACCGTTTCGATTCGACCTTGCATGTTCCCAACGACCTCGAACACCGTCCACGATTCACCCTGCTGTAGCGTGTAGTCGTGGTCGTAAGGCGTCAGCACGCGGATGAACCACTCCTTCAAAGCCGGGAACCACTCGATCCACGGCACAAACTCGCCGAACGGCACGCGGTGGATCTTGTCGTACCGCTCTGCCGCGACCGCGCCGTCCGCCCGGAACAAATAAGCCGAGTTGTAGTGGCGGTAGGGCTCACGCAAATCGGTGCCCGAGCCGACGAGGATCGACACCTCCAGTTCGAGCGCCAGTTTCTGAATCTGATGCCGCACGTCTGCCAATTCGCGGTACATCCGCGCTTCGGCAAAATGGTTGGACAGTTCGAACTGCTCCGCTGCGAACGTGAAGAAGGCGACCGCTTCCTCGTTGACCGGCGCGGGCGTGACGGTTTCAGGCCAGACGATGATGCTCGCCCCCTGCAGCGCTGCCTCACGCGTCAGGTTCTGCAGTTCCGCCCAGTCGGTGAGCCGTTCCTCAATGGTGCCCGAGTCCTTGTTGTCCTGTGGGACGTTCGTCTGCACGACGCCGACGATGGGCCCCGTCGTGGTCACGCCCGCGTGTTGGCCGATGCGCCATTGGCCGTACACCATCGCCGCGATGAACACCGCCGCCCAGCCGATCGTCGCGCGCAGAATCGTCGGGTTGATCCGTCCCGGGCCATCGACACGCGGCACCCGCACGGGGCGCGTGAGCAGGTCCACCACCAGCCCGTTGCTCATCGCGACGATGAAGCTCACGCCATGTTCGCCCACCAGATCGGCGATCTGAATCAGTCGACTCGCGCCATGCTCGGGTAGAAACGGCGCCTGGCTGTGGCTCAGGGCGTACCAGCCGAACCCGCCGGCGAGGATGTACCCGCGGATCATTTCCAGGCTCACCCACGTGACAGGCAGCAGCACCACGGCCGGCAGTCGAAGCCGGCGGTCCAGCCAGCGAAAGAGCAGCAGGGCGGCAGGCAGGTAAACTGCCATGTAGAGCGCCAGCCCGACGAATCCGCCACCGGTGACGGGGATCATCCACCGGATCATCACCAGCCACCACGCCGCCGATGCGATGTAAAGGCTCAGCCCCAGCCGCCATCCGCCGACGCTTCGCAGCGCCAGCGCCGCGGCCGGCACCAGCGCCAGATGCGCCAGCCACCCCCATCCCACCGGCGCGAACGCCAGCCCCAACATCACCGCCGTCATCGCCGCCGCGATGAGGTGAGCCGTCAGGGACCGAATGCCGATGCGTGGCGTCATGCGGTTAAAGGATAGCGGCTTGTGACGGGCGTGGTAGGATGGACGCGGCGCGGATGACACGCTGACTGCCCTTGCGCCCTTCGCAGGCCCTTCAACGGAACGTTGCGATGGTCCGGGACGATCTTTCCGTCTCTTCGCCGCCCGCGGAGATCCAGCGCCTGCCGTACGACGGCGGGACACGCTACATCCTGCCCCGAACGCCGGGCGATCCAAAGGCCTTGCCCAGGTTGCTCGGCTGGCTTCTCGCTTACCTGCTGTTGCTGGGGCTGGCGTGCTGGTGTGCCCATCGGGCGTGGACCGATGGTGACTACATCGGACTGGCGATCACGCTGTTTATCGTGTTCACGAGCAGCTTTCAGGTGCTGCCGCGTCTGTTCCTGCAATTCACCGGCGGAATCACAACGATCGACCTGACGCGTCGACGATTGCGCTGGCGCTTCGGCTTCGCGGGGATTCATATGCGAACGAGCGCACGGTTGACGCAACTGCGTCGACTGGAACTGATGCTGCCCCGGACCGACGAGTCGCAGCAGGTTCAGGATGTACAAGCGCTCCCCACAACGATCATCGTGCGCGCCTGGCGGACCCGGCCGTTTGTCCTCGCGTGGGGAGCGACGGCCTCCATGCAATGGTTGGCACGGGATATCACGGAACAGATCAACGCGCTGCGTGGCTGCCATATGGAGGGAATCGCGCTGGAGCAGTGGGTTGGGGAAGTGCCCGAAGACACGCAGCAGCCTCCCACGAGCGACGCCATTTATGACCCGCGTGACGATGGCGCCACCATCATCTGGCGTCAGCCGCGACGCAGGGGCACGATGGTGACATTTGTCGCCGTGGGTGGGGCGTGCGGATTGGTCGGCGTTGGCATGCTCGCGCTGGGTTTCGCAGTGGGAAAAGAAAGCCTCTCCCCTCTGTTGTTCGGATTGGCCTTCATGGCGCTCGGGGCGGTGCTCACCGGTTACGGCTATCTGCGCGGTCTTGCGCCGCGCTACCTGATCGACGTGGACGCAACCGGCGTGACGTTCCGCCGCATGATGTTCTCGCGCGAGCAGGAGTTCAGCAGCGACATGGTGCGCTGGGTCGATGTCAGCGAGGAACAGGGTCGAAACAACGATATGTTGCTCGTCGTGCTGACCACCGGCAGGGTGATTCGCCCGCTACCGCCCGGCGACGGCGAAGAGATGCACTGGATCGCCGCCGTCCTGCGACACGCAATGAACCTTCGCGTGGAGGACCTTTGGAACGACCAAGCCTGAAGCAGCGTCCCAAAAGGCCTGATTTCCTTACCAACTCACCAACTCATCATTCCACCAACTCGCCTCACCCCTTCATCGCCCGGTCCACCCGCTCGACCAGGGCCGCGAATGTCGCATCGTCCAGCACCGGTGTCGCATCGGTATCGTCGACCTCGTCGCCGGGCCGCAGCGGCACCCAGCTCTTGCAGCCGGCGTACTCGGGGTTGTTGGCGATGGTGCGAGGCTCGGCGAGTCGGGCGGCACGCACCGCCATGAGATAGAGCGGGCGCTGCGGTTTGTAGTCAAAACGCATGTCGATCTGCTCGCTCGTCCAGCAGTGCAGATCATCGAGCCGATCGAACGCCTCGCGCGATGGCACCTGCCAGATATGTCCCACCTCGCCGACGCCCCGGAACGTGAGCGTGTCCGGCTCAGCGGTGAGAACATTCACCCGATCGCGGTAGGGGGGCTTGATCATGTGCGGCCGCTGATGCGCCCAGGAAGGAAACAGCACGAACCGAGGATGCTCCAACTCAAACACGCCGGGCCCGCCCGATTCGTGTATCCCGCCCTTGCGCAACAGAATCGCCAGCGACCCTTCCAACAGCAGATCGCAAACGATCGACCATTCCTTGAGAGCGATGGAAAGCATGGGGTTATTCTAGCCGCAGATGAACGCGAAGGAGCACAAATGCTTTGAGGATCGACCAACCAAGCGAAAGAGGTCATGGTTTAAAAACAAACCACGCCCAACCACTCCGCTGCCTTCCTTCGTATCTTTGAGCCTTTGTGGTTCAGTTATTCGCGTTCATTCACGTCATTCGCGGTTCGCCAGCGTTACATCTGTTCAACAACGTCGATGCCCAGCAGGCCCAGCCCCGTCCGGAGCGTCCGCGCAACGGTGTCGCTCAGACGCAGACGACTGGCGCGCGTGGCATCGTCGGCTTTGATCACCGGGCACTTCTCGTAGAACTGGTGGTACGCGGCTGCGAGATCGTAGAGATAGTTGCACAGCCGATGCGGCTCGAGCGTTTCAGCAACGGAGGCGATGATCGCGGGGAACTGAAAGAGCCGCAGCGCCAATTGCCGTTCCGCCGGTTCGCGGATGTGCAGTGGTTCGTTGCCGGTGAACGACAACCCCTGCGCTTCCACCTTACGGAAGATCGCGCGGATGCGAACGTAAGCGTTCTGCAGGTACGGGGCGGTGTTGCCTTCAAAGCTCAGCATCCGGTCCCAGTCAAAGACATAGTCCTTGATGCGGTCGTTGGACAAATCGGCATACTTCAGCGCACCGATGCCCACCGCACGTGCAATGGCATCGCGGTCGGCGGGCGACAGTTCGGGGTTCTTCTCCGCGACAATCGCGCTGGCGCGGCGTTCGGCCTCATCGAGCACGTCCGCCAATCGCACCACGCCGCCCTCGCGCGTCTTGAACGGCTTGCGGTCCTTGCCCAGGATCGTGCCAAAGGGCACGTGGTCCAGTCGCACACGTTCGTTTGTCCAGTTCGCTTCGCGCAACGTCTGAAAGACCATGGCGAAGTGCTGGCTCTGGCGCGAATCGGTGACATAGATGATGCGATCGGCATGCAGATCGTGGATGCGGTAGCGCGCCGCCGCCAAATCGGTGGTGGCGTACAGGAACCCACCGTCGCTTTTGCGCACGATCATGCCCAGCGGTTCGCCTTCGGGATTGACGAACCCCTGCGGGTAAACGACGAGCGCGCCTTCGCTTTCGCGCGCCAGGCCCACCGCCTCCAGGTCGCGCACCGTATCGGTGAGCCGATCGTTGTAAAAGCTTTCGCCCCGCGCATCGTCCGGCTGAAGCAGCACGCCCAGCCGCTCATAAATCGTCTGGAAGTAAGCCTTGCTGGCATTGACCAGTCGCATCCAGATGGCACGCGATGTTTCATCGCCCGATTGCAGTGCCACGACCCGCTGCCGGGCGCGCTGCGCGAAGTCGGGATCCTCATCGAAACGTTGCTTGGCTTCGCGGTAGAGCGTGTTGAGGTCGCCGATGCTTTCTTCGGTGGCGGCGTTGCTGGTGATCAGATGCTCGATGAGCATGCCGAACTGCGTGCCCCAGTCGCCGATGTGGTTCTGGCGGATGGTGCGTCGGCCCTGAAAATCGAGCACGCGGACGATCGCGTCGCCGATGATCGTCGAGCGCAGGTGCCCGATGTGCATCTCCTTGGCGACGTTGGGGCCCGAGTAATCCACTACCACAGTGTCGGGCTTGTCAACGGTGGGGACGCCCAGCCGTTCATCCGCAGCCACGGCCGCGAGCTGCTCATCGAGAAACCCCTGCGCGAGGGTGATGTTGACGAACCCCGGGCCCGCGATGTCGAGTTTTTCGCTGACATCGTCGAGCTGCAGCTTGTCGAGGATCGCCTGCGCCACATCCCGGGGCTTGCGCCCGAGCTGCTTGGCAAGGCTCATTGCGACGTTCGCCTGGTAATCGCCGAACTGCGGGTTGGCGGCCGGGCGGACGAGCGGGTCGATCTGCGCGAATTCCGGGCCGAACGCATCGACGATGGCGGCGCGGAAACGGTCTTCAATGATGTTCTGGACGTCTGGCACGCGCGATAGCGTCGTGGAACGGGTGCGGCGCGTCAAGTGCGGCACGGCAACCCATCAAAGACGCAACGCATCATGACATGCCTGCCCGCCCTGGAGCCGCCCGATCACGCTTCGTCTTCCTGCAGCTCGGTGTTGCGGTGCTGCAGTTGTGCCTTGAGTCGGGCGAGGATCGACGAGTGCATCTGGCTGACGCGCGATTCGGAAAGGTCCAGCGTCACGCCGATCTCCTTCATCGTCATCTCCTCATAGTAGTAGAGGATCACGATGAGTCGTTCGGCCCGGCTCAGACCGCGGGTGATGAGTTCCTTGAGGTCGCGCCGCTGCACGCTGGTGAGCGGATTGGCCTGCTTGGGATCCTCCAGGACGTCGATTTCGCGCACGTCCTTGTTGGAGTCGGTTTCGAACCACTTGCGGCTGAGCGAGACGACGCCGACGGCGCCCGCATCGCGGCGAATCTTCTCGTACTCGTCCTTGGAGACGTTGAGCTTCGCGGCGATTTCCTCATCGGTCGCGGTGCGGCCGAGCTCCATCTCCAGGCTCTTGCGCGCCTGGTCGACCTGGCTGGATCGGGAACGGACGAGGCGGGGCACCCAGTCCATGGACCGCAGTTCATCGAGGATCGCGCCGCGGATGCGCGGGGCGCAATAGGTCTCGAACTTCACGCCGCGATCCATATCGAACGCGTCGATCGCATCCATGAGGCCGAAGATGCCCGCGCTCATGAGGTCTTCAATGTCGACTTCATCGGGGAGCTTGGTGTGGATTCGCTCGGCGTTGTATCGAACGAGCGGCAGGTAATACTCCATCAGCCGGTTGCGCAGCGTTTCGCCGCCTACTTTCTTGTATTCAAGCCAGACTTCCTTGATGGAACGTTCATCATCGGTGGACGTTGGCGTTGGTGCGATGCTGCGCAATCTGGCCATGGTCTGCTCCTTGACCTGGAACCCTTGGCCGTGACCTTCCGTGGCCCCGACCGTTGCGTCAAATCAGGATTCGCTAGGCCGCAGTCCGCGTGGACCCGGACTGCGCGCGACCGGCGGCATCGTCACGGATGTCCGCCTCCTGTTGACCGGAATTTTCGGCATAGTCATCCACAATGGGATTCGCCTGCTTGTATTGTTCGATGTGCTCATCCACCGCACGTTGCATGAGACGACCCACCAGCAGGCCCACAAGCCAACAGGCGAGCATCACCACGGCGGCACGCAACAAAATCGTCTGCGTTGAATTCCGCACCGCCAAGCCAACCAACAGTGCGGCAGCAAAACTCGCCAGGGCAAAACAGGTTGCAATCACCTTGGCAGGTATGGCTGAGCACTCCTTTGCTCACACGACATACAAGACAGGAATACATTCCATTAGCAGCGGCATTCTATCTGTTCGCAACGATGTGTAAAGAGGCAAAGTGGGTGTTTCGGATAAACGGTGGAAAAAAGAAGAAACGGTGAACGAGGTTCAAGGGTGGTGGTGTGCGGGCACGAAGGCACGAAGCACGTAGACACGAAGGGTCATGCAACGAAGAGCGATGCCATGCGCGATGGCGCGACGTGATTGGATGAATGGGGCAATGCCATCTTCCTTGTTCAGTGGCGCAGCCAGGACATCATGCGGTGCAGCAGACCCTGGTTGTGCGGTTCGCTCGCGTGTCGATCAATGCGATGCGCCAGTTGGGCGATGCAGCGGCTGGCTTCGCAGTTGGGGCTTTCCAGCACAAACGGTCGACGCAGACGCACCGACTGTGCCACGCGCGTGTCGGCGAGGACGTGGCCGGCATAGCGCGGCTCAAGGTTGAGATAGCGACGCGCGGTGGCGTCGATGCGGCCGAACACGCTGCGCGCTTCCTGAGCATCGCGCGCCATGTTGACCAACAGGCCGATGTGCGGGCGCTTCTCCTGCCGGGAGATGATCTTTGTCAGCGCGTAGGCATCGGTGATGGCGGGTGGCTCGGGTGTGGTCACGACGAGCAACTGGTCGGCTGCCATCGTGAAACTGAGCACGTTGGGGCTGACGCCCGCGCCGGTGTCGACGATGATCAGGTCGGCATCGTGCTCCAGTTCCTGCACCTGCTCCATGAGCCGGTTGCGTTCGAAGTCGCCCATGGCGGCGATGCGCGCCAGCCCTGAAGCACCGGGCACAAGACGAAACCCGCCCGGCGCATCGATCATCACCTGCTTGAGCGTGCGACGCCCGGCGACGACATGCGCCAAGGTGCCTGCCGCCGAAAGGTTGCACAGAACATCGGCATTGGCGGTGCCCAGGTCGGCGTCGAGCAGCACCACGCGTCGGCCGAGCGTCGACAGTCGAATGGCGAGGTTGACGGCGATGTTGGTTTTCCCCACGCCGCCTTTGCCGCTGGTGACCGCCAGCACGGTGGCACAGCGTGGCTTGGGGGTGGGTGGCCTCACCACGGTGGCCGAGTGAGAGGCCGCCTGGTGTTGCTGTTCGACTTCGCGTACCAGATGCCGAAGCGTCTGGGCCTGATCTGTGACTACGCTCATAACGCCGCCTCTCCCATCACCAGTGCCGCGAGTCGTTCAGACTGGCCCGGTTCGATTTCGTGAGGTACTTCCTGGCCCGTGGTCACAAAGCTCAGTCGCTTGCGGACCTGACGGGTCACGTTGAGCAAGACGCCAAAAGTCACCGCCTCATCAAGTTTGGTAAAGATGATACGGTCAGTAGCGATTCGTGAAAACTTGCGGATCGTTTCGAGCAGGACCGGCTGGGTGCAGGTGGACGCCAGGACCAGGTGCACCTCGTGCGGGTCGGCCGCCTTGATGAACTGGGCGAGCTGCTCCAGCTTGGGGTCGTCGCGCTGCGAACGGCCGGCCGTGTCGATGAGAATCACGTCGCAGCCGGCAAGCTTGCGGATCGCCCGCGTCATATCTTCCGGCGACAGCACAACATGCAGCGGAACCTTCACGATGTTCGCATACGTGCGAAGCTGCTCCACCGCGGCGATGCGGTAGGTGTCGATCGTGATCAGCCCCACGTTCTTCTTGTGCTTGAGCTTGAACGTGGCGGCGAGCTTGGCAATCGTCGTCGTTTTGCCCACCCCGGTGGGGCCCACCAGGGCGATGATGCGCGGCCGACCGTCGGGCGTGGGTTCGAGCTTGCCCGCGCTGTCGTCGATGGGCACGAGCTTCGCCACCGCCCGCCGCACCGCCTCCCGAACTTTGTCGGGATCGTCCAGCTCCGACTCGTCCAATAACTGGTGTACCTCCTGTATGACCTGCTCGGCCAATTCCTCGGTGACTTCCTGCTTGAGCAGCGACATGTAGCTGTCGAAAAGCTTCTCGGGAATGTGCGCGGCTGCGGTCTCACGCTGTTGCCGACGCATCATCTTGCCGACCATCTGGCTGACCAGCCGCATCTCTTCGACGAGTTCGACGTTGGCGCTGGCGGTCGCCGGTGGGGCGATGGTGGCGATCGCCGTCGCGGCGGCGGCGCGATCGGCTGCGACGTTGCCACTGTTTTCCCAAACGGGCAATCCCGGACGTGTCGGCGGCATGCGCAACGCTGTGGCGGCGGATGTTTCGAACGTGGCCGCGGGAACGGTGGGTGGCATGACGGCGGCGGGGGAGGCGGCCTGCGCCAACTCGGCGCGAGCGGCGGCATACGTGCGGCGAATCAGATCGCCCGCCGTTCCTGGCGCCGACGATCCTGATGGGCTGGACGTTTCCACCGGACGCGCTGCCGGACGACGCGGCGCCTGGCGACGGCGCATCGCGCCCACCTCCTTGCCGTTGCCTGCCGTCACCTCCACCACCTGCCTGGCGCCGAAGCCGAAGATCCCGCCCTGTTTGAACGAGCGGGTGTGGAGGATGACCGCGTCCGGGCCGAGCTCACGCTTCACCTGCGCGAGCACCTGCGCCATTGTGTTTGCTCGGAACGTCTTGAGATTCAAGCCATAGCCCCTTCAAATGCCTGTGCGCCCTGGCGCGACGCTTCGTTTTCAATCTGGACCAGCCCCAGCGATTCCACCTCGACGCCTTTGCTGATCTCGTTGTAACCCATCACCGCGGCGGTCGGCAGATGCGGCTCCAGCAACCGCCGCACCTGTGCCCGCACCTGAGGCGAAGCAAGCACCACCGGCTGATGCCCCGCCTGAATCAATCGCTGCAACTCGCGGATGATCGACATCGTGATGCGATTCGCCACCGCAGGGGGCATCGTCATCGATGTGCCTTCGCTGCTGCGTTCGATATACGAATTGATCTGATCCTCCAACGCCGGATCAAGACCGACACAGTACAGCCGCGACACCATGATGTCCGGCTCGCCCGGCCGTGCATCGCCCGAAGGCACAGTTTCCACATACTGACTGCAGATCGTTCGACGAAGCGCGTTGCGGACGTATTCCGTCAGTACCTCCAGATCCTTCGTGCGCATGCACCAGTCGCCCAGCGTTTCGACAATCGTCTCCAGATCGCGGATCGGAACGCGCTCGCGCAGAAGATTCTGCAACACCTTCTGCAACTCGCCGGGCTTGATCATCGGGTTGTCGCCGCCGAGCACTTCCTCCGCGAGCTTCGGCGCCTTTTGCTTGAGCTGCGTGATGAGGTTGTTGGTTTCCTCACGGCTGAGCAGTTCGTGGGCATGGCTCTTGACGACTTCCGTCAAATGCGTTGCCAACACGTCCGTCGCGCTCACAACGGTGTAGTTGAGCGATTCGGCTCGCTGTTTCTGGCCGGCTTCGATCCACGTCGCATCGAGGCCGAACGCCGGGTCGCGCGTCTTCATGCCCTGCAGCGGCTCGCTCGCCAACCCGCTGTCCATGGCAAGGAACTGACCGGGATACACCGCGCCGCCCGCAACACGGTTGCCGCGAATCTTGATGTGGTATTCGTTGGGCTGAAGCTGCATGTTGTCGCGGATGCGCACGGGAGGCATGACCAGCCCCGCCTCGCCGGCAAGCTGTCGGCGAATCATCGTGATGCGGTCGAGCAGGTCGCCGCCCTGCGAGGTGTCGACCATGCGCACCAGCGCGTAGCCCACTTCCAGTTCCAGCGTATCGACCGACAGCGCCTGCTCAACGGGAGGCGGCGCGGGCTCCTTCTTCTGCGCCGCCTGTTCCGAAGCCTGCTGTGCCTTGCGGACGGTTTCGCGCTTCATGACCCATGCGGTGCCGCCGATGGCAGCCGCGAGCGTCAGCATGGGCACCGCGGGCAATCCGGTGAACGCCATGAGCGCGAGGAACACAGCCGTGACACCCAGCGCGCCGGATTGGCGGGTGAGTTGGCCGGTGAGGTCCGTGCCCAGATCCTGTCGACCACTCGAACGCGTGACGATCAGACCCGCGGCTATGGCAATGACGAAGGCGGGCAACTGGCTTACCAGACCGTCGCCGATCGTCAGACGGGTGAACACCTCGAGCGATTCAACAGCCGTCCAGCCCTTGCTGAAGACGCCGATCGCGAACCCGCCGATGATGTTGATGAGCGTGATAATGATGCCCGCGATGGCGTCGCCGCGCACAAACTTGGCGGCACCGTCCATGGCGCCGTAAAAGTCCGCCTCCTGCGTCACCTTCTCACGGCGGGCACGCGCCTGCTCCTCGTTGATCAGCCCGGCGTTGAGGTCGGCGTCGATCGCCATCTGCTTGCCCGGCATGCCGTCCAACGTGAAGCGGGCCGCCACTTCCGAAATACGCGTGGCGCCTTTGGTCACCACTACAAACTGCACGACGATGAGAATGATGAAAAGAATGATGCCCACGACAATGTTGTTGCCGGTGACAAACGAGGCGAACGATTCGATCACCTTGCCCGCCACGGCCGTGGCTTCATCAGCGCTGCTCGCATCGGCGGAGAGGATCAGCCGCGTCGATGCGATGTTGAGTACCAGCCGCAGCAGCGTGGTGCCCAGCAGCAGCGACGGAAAGACCGAAAACTCCAGCGGGCTTTCAACATAGATGGTGGTAAGCAGAATGATCGCGCCGATCGCGATGTTCGCCGCGATGAGCATGTCCATGACCAGCGGCGGCATCGGCACCACTACCACCGCCAGCATCGCAATAAACGCCACCGGCACAAACAACGACCGATACCGCGCCACAGCAGCCAGCCACGGCGGAACAGCAGTCGAATTGAGCGAGGCTTCAGGCATTATTTAGCCACAGATGAACACGGATGAACAAAGATAAAGGCCTTCAAAGAGCGATGCGTTTGATTTCCACGCGGGGTTTCTGAAAGTTGATCAGCCGCGCCAGACGATGGCCGGTTGCTCGGAGGTAACTGATGCATTGGGCGGTATGTTCCGGCGCCAAACAGTCGACGCACTTCAGTTCGACAATCACACGACCATTCACGAGCAGATCCACGATGTAATCTCCGACACATTCGCCTTTGTAGTGAACATCGATACGGTGCTGCGACTTGGCATCGAGCCCTCGCAATATCAACTCATGGTGCAGTGCTCGTTCATAAACCTTTTCAAGAAAACCCGCCCCAAGAATATTGGCAACTTCATAGACCGCTCCGATGATCTGTGTCCATCCGTGTTCATCTGTGGCTAAAAACCCCTCACGCTGATTTCCGCCCCAGCCGATAGACGTACGCCAGGATCTGGGCCACCGCGTTGTAGAACTCCGGGGGGACTTCGCCGCCGATGGCGACGTGCTTGTACAGCGCCTGCGCCAGCGACTTGCGTTCCACCAGGGGCACGCCGTTGGCGATGGCAATCTGGCGAATGCGCATCGCCATGAAATCAGCGCCCTTGGCGATCACCTTTGGCGCGTGCATCGTGTCGGCGTCGTATCGCAACGCCACCGCGTAATGCGTCGGATTGGTCACAATGACGTCCGCCTGGGGCACAGCCGCGGCGATGCGCTGTAGCGCCAACTGCCGCGCCACCCGCGCCCGACGCTGCTTCACCAGCGGATCGCCATCCATCCGTTTCATTTCCTCCTTCACATCCTGCTTGGACATGCGCATGTCGCGCTCCCGCTGCCAGCGTTCGAACGAATAGTCGATGATCGCCAGCACCAGCAGCAACGATGCCAGCTTGAGCGCCAGGTCGTAGACGATGCCGCCCGCGCCGAAGAACGCCTGCATCGGGCTGAGCTCGGCAAGTTTGATGATGCTCGGCAGATTGCCGTGGATCGCCTTCATCGCCACGAAAACAATCGCCGCAAGCTTGAGCAGGTTCATCACCAACCGCATGGCCGCACGCACATCGGCAAGACGTTTGAATCCTGAAAGCGGGTTGATCTTGCTGAACTTGGGCATCAACGGCCTGCCCGTGAGGAGAAAACCCACCTGTCCGACGGTCACCGTCACCGCGATCGCCGCAAGCAGCAGGATGATCGGCCCGGCCGCCAGCACAAACTGCTTGCTCGCGAAGACCGCCACCGCGCCCAGATCGCCTGCTCGCGTGGGGTTCAAGGCGTGACTGCCCCGCAGCATCGCCGTCAACGCGTGGCGCAACTGCTCCAGCAGATGCATGCCCAGCACCGACAGCAGGAACACGGCCGACAGCATCACGCACGCGGCGGTCAGGTCAGTGCTGCGGGCGACGTTGCCGTCCCGCCTCGCCTCCTGACGCCGGTGCGGTGTCGCCTGTTCCGTTTTTTCGAAATCGTTCTCCGCCATGGAGGAATCACTTCTCGAATGTCAGATCACAGTGCTTCGTGCCAGTATCCATGCACCTTGCCGCGGGCTAATCTCCGGTGAAAAACGCCTGAATGCTGTTGACAATGGGAGGCAGCGCATCGGTGTAGACGCTGCTGTGCACCTTGATCGCCATCATGAGCAGGAACGCACCCATGAGGATGCGCACCGCGAAGCCGACGCTCATGATGTTCATCTGCGGCACGGTGCGGGCGATGAAACCCATTGCGACCGTTTCGGCGAAGATGAGGCAAAGCAGCGGCGCCGCGATACGCAATCCCAGTTCGAACGCCACCTGCAGCAACCCCAGAAGAAACGTCACCAGATGCGAATCGGGACGAAAGCCGCCCGGCGGGATGTGGCTGAAGCTGCCGACGAGCGTATCGAAGAGCACGCGATGGCCGCCGAGGATGACGAAGATGTGCACCGCCAGGAGAAAGTAGAACTCGCTGACAATACCCGATTCCTCGCCGAACTCGGGGTTCATGACTCCGGCAAGCCCCAGCCCCATCTGCTGATCGACAACCTGCCCGCCCAGTTGCATGCCAATCATCGGCAGCGACGCGGCGTAGCCGATCGCCAACCCGATCGCCAGTTCCATCGCCACCGCCCCCGCCATCGTCCAGAGCGACAACCCCGAATCGATCAAGGGCGTGATCAGCGCCGCCGAGGGGGAGTTCGCCGCTAGCAGACTCGGGTAAACGCAGAAACTCAGCCCCAACGCCAACAGCGCCTTGAGTCGCATCGGAATGATGCGGCTGCCCAGCATCGGCGCAAACAGAAAGATGCCGGTGAGTCGAAACAACACCAGCGCCCACGCGGGCAGATGCGGCAGCAATGGTTCGATGGAAATCAAGGTTCAAGGCGTTGTAACATCAAGGGTGAATGCAGTTCGTCATCACGCTATTGCTGGCTGAACATCCGACGGGCGAAGTCCATGAGCTGCAGAGCAAGGTAAGGCGCTGCCATGATGGTGACGATCGCCATGCCCACGATCTTGGGCACGAAGCTGAGCGTCTGTTCCTGAATCTGCGTCACCGCCTGCAGCACGCTGACGAGCAACCCGATGATCAACGCCGCCGCGAGAATCGGCGCACTGATCAGCAACATCAGCCGCAGCGATTCCCGAATCAGATCCGTCGCTTGTTCCACCGTCATGAGCGATTCCTTCATTAGCCACAGATGGACACCGGATACGCACCGATCAGGGCAAAGGAGCTTGAGTTTCCCCAAAGTCGTCTATCTTCCTTTTCCTATCCTCTGTCCTCTGCCGCCATTCGTATTCATCCGTGGCTACTCTCTACCCCATCCCCGTCACCGCGAAGCTGTTCAGCAGGCTGCCCGCCACGAGGTGCCAGCCATCCACCAGCACGAACAGCAGCAACTTGAACGGCAGGCTGATCAGCACCGGCGGGAGCATCATCATGCCCATGCTGATCAGCACGCTGGCGATCACCATGTCCACGATGAGGAACGGCAGGTACAGCCGAAACCCCATCAAAAACGCCACCTTCAGCTCGCTGAGAATGAACGCCGGGATCAGCGTCAGCATGTCCACATCGTCTTCGTACAGCTTGTCCGGCTCCGATGTGTCGATCCCGCGATAGTTCATGATCATGTACACATCGTTCCAGTTGCCCGCGTACTCGATCTGGTCGAACATGAACTGACGCAACGGTTCCTTGGCGCGACTCCACGCCTCAAGCTGATCAATCTCGTTGTTCTGCAATGGCTGAAGCGCGACGCGGTTCACCTTCTCAAACGTCGGCGCCATCACCAGAAACGTCATGAACATCGACAGGCCGACGACCACCTGCGACGGCGGCAGCGACTGCGTGCCGATCGCCTGCCGCAGCAGGCTCAACACGATCACGATGCGCGTGAAACTCGTCGTCATGATGACGATCGACGGCGCGATCGAGAGCACCGTCAGCAGCACAAGGATCGACAGCGCCGCACTGAGTCCACCACGCCGCGCCGTCTCACCTTCCGCATCCGCGGGGGCGTCCATCGGCAGTACACGGCTCGCCTGATCGATGATGCTCGCCGGGTTCGACAGGTCCACTGTTTGCGATTGCGTCAGCGACTCCTGGGCGAAGGCAGGCGTTGCCACGCACCACAGCGCGAGGCATGCCGCTACCAGCCACAGCCAGGTTGTCGCGTTCTGTTTCACGAGGGAGTTCCCGCCGTTCGAATGCGCGCCAGGAGTCCTGACAGTGAGTTGCGTGCCCGATCGATACGATGTTCCGCTGCGTCGCCGCCTTCCACATCGAGCGCATCGGATTCATATTCGCCGTTGAAACGATTGAGCAGCTGCGAGAAGTTCTGACTGATGCTGTTGGGTTTGGCGGCACTGATCGCGGTGAGCAGCGAGGCGATCTCTTCCGGATCATCGACATGCGCCAGCGTGCGCAGGCCGGCAGGGCTGTCGCCCACCACCAAAATGCGCTGGCCAAGGCGAATGAGCAGCAACTGGTTGCGCGGGGCGATCGTCGTACGGCTGAGCACCTCCACCACCGGCGAATGCCCTGTCGCCACCACTTGCCCCGTCAGCCGCGACCATGCCGCTCGCAGCAGCAGGATCAGCCCGATGACGACACCCAACGCGGTGATCGTCTGGAGCATCCAGCTTCCACCCCCAGCGTTGTTCACCTGCGTCGTGTCGTTGAGGGTGCCCGTCTCGGAAAGGCCGCCTCGGTCGAGCAGGCGGCGCGGTTCGCGTGCCGGCGGGGCGGAAACAAAGGCGGGTTCGGCAACCTCGATGGCAGGCGTCACCGCGGAGGCTGCGGCAGGGGCGGTCGACGTCAGAGACGATGCATTGTTCGTACGTTCGATGGGCTGCGGTCGCGTGCCCGTTGATTCGGTGAGTTGAAGGTCGGGCAGGGGCGCCAGCGGCGCGGCACGTGCGGGAGTGGGGGTGGTCGACGTTGGCGCATCATCGGCGAGTTGAACGGCGAGGCGATGCAGCGGGTCGTCGGCATAGACCGGCTGAGCGCCCGGTGCAGCCGCCGGGCTCCAAGCCAACAGCGCACCGGCAAACCATACCGCGCGCCACACACCGACATGAATGTTCGGCTGCATCGTCAGGCCCTCCATGGCCTCTCGTGTCGATGCGCACTCCAGCGCATCGGGGGATGATCCTCATCCCGCTTCGATCAACCTGTCGCCGAGACCTGTTGCTCGGCCGCCGCCTGCGCCTGTTCCTCCAGGTTGGCGACGATCTCACTAATCCTAATACAAAAGTTGTCATTAAGCACGAGTACTTCGCCACGTGCAATCAAACGATTGTTCACATACACATCCACCGGGTCGCCCGCCAGCTTGTCCAGCTCCACCACGCTGCCCGATTGCAGGCGAAGCACATCCTCAACAAGCATCTCGGTGCGGCCCAATTCAATCATCACGTGCAGGTCGACGTCGCTGAGCAGGTCGATCCCGCTCGCCTCGCCTTCCTGAACGTTTTCCACATCGTCAAACTCAGGGACGCCGGCGATCTCCTGCATCTGCGCCAGCGACGACTGCGCTTCCTTAAGCGCATCTTCCATGAGCTTGTCCGCGTCCTCCTGACTCGGATTGTCGCCTCCCTGCGGTGTCTCAGCCATCAGATGCTTGCCTTAATCTGAATGAACTTGGTAACCAGAACCTCATCGACCCGGCTGTTGCCTTCCTCATCCGGCGTCAGCCGTTGATCCAGCGCGGCACGAATCTGACGTTTCAGCGTCGCCAGCGTCGGCTCGAGCAGTTGGCTCGGCTCCGCCTGACTGATGAGCAGGCGCACATCATCGCTGATCTGCGCCTTCATGGATTCGATCTGCTTCGCGATGTCGGACTCGTGCTTCTTGCGCACCACAACGAAGATACGCGTGTCATAGATATACGTGGTGCCCCGTTTGTTGTTCGGGAACCGATCCTCCAGAACGAGCAGTTCGGCGGGTTGCTGCAGTTCAGCCTCGTGGTCGGGGGTGATGCCCTGCGCCTGAGCGCCCGCGGGGCCGCCCGCCACCAGAAACGCCGTGGATATCGCCGCCGCTTCCAGCAGAAGCACAGCCGCCAGTACCAGGACGGTTTTCAGCGGCAGCTTCTTCCGCTGTTGCGGCGTCGCTTCGGCGGTAGCAGCTTCGGGTTTCGCGTTGTTCGCCATGGCTCCACTTCTCCGATGGATCGATTGCGTGACCGACGGGGCCGCTCGTTATCCGGACGTTCCCGCCCGTGTCGGCCGACTTCAGCGTGTGCCCATCAACTCGGGCCTGGTAAAGTCATCGACAATCGCCTCCATCACAATAATCTCCACCCTACGATTCGGCTCCTGAGCGCCGCGACGATAGTCGCGATGGCGAAGCGGCTCGTTATCGGCGTTGGCGCTGATGCGGATGCGGTCGCGGCGAATGCCCACCTCATCGCTGATCAGATACGCCATCACCGCCCGGGCGCGGTCGTAGCTGAGCGTCCAAAGGTCGTTATAAGGTCCGCCATGCACCAGCTCCACGCTCGATGCGTGACCGCGCAACTCGATCTTGTTCAACTCGCCACGAATCCGCGGCACGATGTCCTGAATCCGCCGTTTGGCCTGCTCCGTCAGTTCCGCTGAGCCGGGTTCAAAGGTGATCGGCCCGCCCACCGGCTCGAGAATCCCCTCGCGCACCTGTCGGACGGTCGTCGTCTTGCCCTCGATGCCCTCATCGTCGTTGCGCGACTGGTTGTCGTGCTGCTCGCGCTGCAGTTGGCGCTCCGTGAGCAGGGAGATCGTCGAGAAATTGGGGTTGTCGTGTGTGGGAATGGCGCCGCCTCCGGTGATGGACGAGGCGAACGACGACTTGATCGCTTCCGCCTTGACGCGGAACTCCTCCTTCTTGATCTCGCTCATCGCGACCAGAAGAATGAAAAAGCACAGCAACAGCGACATCATGTCCCCGTAGGTCATGACCCACTCAGGTGCTCCTTCAGGCGGACATTTGCACTTCTTCGCCAACGGTCGCTACCTCTGTTGGTTAACCGCAAAGATCACCGAGAGCACGGAGAACAGCCATGTCATTCATCCGCACATGGCCGTATCCAAACGTTGCGGCTTTCTTCATGCCTTCCTCAGTGTCCTCTGTGTCCTCGGTGGTTGATCTTCTCCGTGGTCAGGCCGCTTCCTGTTCCTCGGCCTTGCGGGCGGAGGGGGGCAGGAAGGTTCGCAGTTTCTGTTCGACGATTCGGGGGTTGTCGCCCGACTGGATCGCCATGACGCCTTTGATGATGATGGTTTTGTAGAGCACTTCCTCGGCCGATCGGCGTTGCAGTCGGTCGGACAGAGGCAGGGCGAAGGCATTGGCGATGATCGCGCCGTACATGGTGGTAAGGATGGCGACCGCCATACCCGGGCCGATCTTCGACGGGTCATCCATGTTCTGGAGCATGATGACCAGCCCGACGAGGGTGCCGATCATGCCCAGCGCGGGGGCATACTTGCCCATCGAATCCATGACGCTCTTGCCGTTGGCGTGACGTTCGATGACGTTGTCCAGTTCGTTGTTGAGGATCTGTTCGATCAGCTCCGGGTCGGTGCCATCGACCGCCATCTGAATGCCCTTGACGATGAAGGGGTCTTCGATGTCGCGGGTGACGTTTTCCAGGCTCAGAATGCCATCGCGTCGGGCGATCTCGGCAAACGAAACCAGATCCTCGATGAGCTTTTCGATGTTGTAGGTGGTTCCGAAAAAGCCTTTGCGGATGAAGGTGAAGATCTGCTTGACCGTTCGCATCGGGAAGCAGAAGAAGACGAGCGTGACGCTGCCTCCGACAACCATGATGAGGCTGGGCACATCAACGAAAAACCGGATGTCCCCGCCGGCGAGGATCGCCCAGAGGATCAGCGCCCACGTACCCATAAACCCGAAGAGTATGCCCAAATCCATGGCGACAACCTGGCCGGAATGATGACACTTCCACCGTTTTATCGGTCAATGGCGGGGTGGGGCTTGAGGCGCGGGGGGAGGGGAAGGGGTGAGTGGTTGGGGGGGGATTGCCGATTGGGTTCCGGTTTGTGGCGCTGGCTGTTGGCCTCGGGCCTCTGATCGCTGGCTTCGGCCGGATGTCGTCCCCCCGGGGGGGTCGTGCTGTGTCGTTTGGTTGTAACATCCTTTCAGTACACTGGTTTATGGCGATTTTGGGGGATGTCACCCCCACGACAAAGACGACATGGTCTTTTGAATTGCGGATGGCGGATTTCGGATTGCGGATTTGGTGTAAGTGCGGTCAGTAATTAATGTTATCGCGTTCCCGCATCTGTTCACAGTCCTCTGACTTCTCACATCCGGCCTCCGACTTCTTCCGCATGTCCCTGTCACCCTGACAAATTTTTGTTTCGGGACCGTAACGGAATGGTGCCACGTTGTTTACGTGCGGTGTGGTGCGTGGCGGGGGTGACAAAAGATGACATTGGCGCGTGAAGGGGACATTCACGCTGGACACGCTCATTCTATCCTAATAGAATACGAAAATCAATGGGCGAGCCGCGATGTCACGCCCCACGCTCGCTCCACGCTCCACGCCTCACCTCTCACGTCGGTGGCAGGAGTTTCCGGAGGCTGCGGCCGTACTCGATCGCGAGGTTGACCACTTCCTCCATGGATTCCTTGACCACGATGTGATCGCCGTTCACCAGCTTGATGATGGTGTCGGGGTTCGCCTCGACCGTGCGGATCAGGTCGGCGTTGACGACGATGCGCTGGTTGTTGAGTCGCGTGACGGTGATCATGGGGGGGTGTGGTGAGTGGTGGAGTGGTGAGTGGTGTTGATTGACCCCTCACGCCTCACCCCTCACGCCTCTTGGCTTATCTCACGGATTGCATGAGTTCCTGGATGAGTCGGTCGCTGGTGGTCATGACGCGGGAACTGGCGGAGAACCCGGTGGAGGCGGTGATGAGGTTGATGAACTCCTGGGAGAGTTCGACGTTGCTCAGTTCCAGTGCGCCGCCGACCATGCGTCCGGTGCCGCCTGACCCGGCGGTGACGATCTGCGCCTCGCCGCTGTTGGCGGTGACCTGAAAGAGGTTGGCGCCGATTTCCTTGAGGCCCTGCGGGTTGGTGAACTTGGCGACGGCGATGCGGCCGAGCGTTCGCAACAGGTTGTTGGAGTAGATGCCGGTGATGGTGCCATCCTCACCGACGGCGAAGTCCTGAAGGGTTCCGGTGGCAGCGCCGTCCTGCCATTCGGCGTTGAACTGGCTTTGGGTGTCCGCCAGCGCGGTGAGCGTGCCGCCGGTGTCCTGAAACAGGAGGTTGATGGGCAGGGGGGTTTGGGCGCCGGTGCCATCGCGGTCGATGATGATGGATGTGCCGCTGGACGAGATCACCTTGCCGTTGTTGTCGAAGGTGAGGGTGCCGGTGCCCAGCACGCGGTCCAGGTCGGTGTCGTCGGCGCTTTCGGCATAGAAACGCCACGAGGTGCCTGCGTTGGTTTTCGATTCGAGCACCATCGTCATGTGCACCATGGATTGATTGCCCAGCGAGTCGTAGGTGACGAAGGTGGTGCGTGCCGACTCGCCATCGGCGTTCTGGGTCTGGTTCCAGGTGAAGGGCAGCGTGGCGGTGGAGTTCTTGTTGACGATGATGTTGGCGGTGTCGATGGTGATGTTGTTGACTGTGCCGGTGTTGCCGTTGACGACGATTTCGCCGGCGGCGGAGACGGTGATGCCGGCGTTGGGGTCGGCTTCGGAGTTCAGGCCGAGGACTTCATCCATGAAGTTGAGGAAATCGGACAGCAGCAGTCCGAAGGCGTCGCTTTCGGTGGTGTTGGCTGCGCCGACTTCGAAGGTGTGATCGGGCAGGTTTGCGCCGCCCTTGGCTGCGCCGGAGACGGTGATGACATCGCCGAGGTTGAACAGTTGCGTGCCATCGGCGTTGAAGAGTGCGGTGAGCGCGGAGGCGGCGGTGGCGGGGATGGTGGCGGCGGCGTCGAGGTAGAGCGGGCCGCTGGTGGTGATGGAGCCGATGGTCGCCACGTCGCCGGCGGCGTTGAGGTTGCCGGAGAAGGCGACGTTTTCGGTGGCTTTGGCGAGTGTGTCGCCGAGGGGGATGTGCACATCGACGAGCGTGGCGGTGTTGACGTTGCCCTGATCATCGACGCCGTAGCCCTGTACCAGGCCACCGTCCTTGGTGAGTCGCAGGTCGCGGTCGAGGACGAAGTTTCCCGCGCGGGTGTAGGAGGGGACGCCGCTGTGGTTGATGATGAAAAAGCCGCCCCCTTCAAGGGCGACGTCGGTGTTCACGCCGGTGGGTTGGATGGTGCCGCCGGCGAAGTTGCGGGTGATTGCGCCGAGTCGGGTGCCCAGGCCGACCTGTGCGGGGTTGCTGCCGCCCAGGTCGCCGTTGGGGGCGGAGGCGCTGCGCAGGTTCTGAAGGATGTGGGACTCAAAGGTGAGTCGACTTCCCTTGAAGCCGGGGGTGTTGGCGTTGGCGATATTGTTGCCCGAGATGGTGAGCATCTGCGAGTGGGTGGATAGGCCGCTCAAGCCGGTGTACAGCGAATTGGTCAGACCCATGGTGCGATTCTCCGTGCATGATCACTGCCGGGCGATGCCTCGGCAGGTTGGTTTTCAGTTTCGCGTGACGTGTATGGTTGCATGCGTCAAGCGGTTGGTCGTTGATTCGCTCAGGCGCGGCCCTGCAGAAGGTCGCGGAGCGAAGCGTTTTCGATGCGATCCACCTGAGCGAGCGATGCCAGCGGCGACGGCGCGGTCGGCTTGGCTGCGTCGGTGGATTCGGTGTTATCCGTAGCGTCGGCCTGCTTGGCCGCTTCGAGCAGCGCTTCGAAGCTTTGCTGCTCGATGGGCGGCTTGCCTGGCGCGGTCGGCGTCGTTGCAGACGCACCCGCGATGGGGCGGACAGCCGGTTCAAGCATGCGAAGCAGATGCGAAGCGCCCATCAGAGGTTCCTTCACCCATTGGCATTGCCGACGCGGGTGACGCGGTCGACCGACAGGGACATGCCGTTGTCCAGTTCGAGGTAGGTCTTCTTGTTCTGAATGCGAACGGAAGTGACCAGCCCGTTGATGCGGTTGTTGCTGTTGTCGATGCCTTCGACGAGCTTGCCGATCATTCCGCTGGCGGCGGAGACGCCGTTCTGCATGACGAGCGCTTCGAGGCGTTCCTGCAGCGAGAGCTGGCTTTCGATGTTGCGCAGGCTGCTGATCTGTTCGAGGATGGCGCTGGTGTCGGCCGGTTTCATGGGATCCTGCTGCGTCAGTTCGCTGAGCATGATTTTGATGAACTGATCGGAGCTGAGATCGGAAAACTGGTTGGGCACGCGTGTGCTGGGATCGAAACCGGGTTGTCCGATGGCGGAAGCGGCTGACATGATGGACCCTTTCACGCAAGTTCGTTGACGATGTCGGCGAAGCGCACGGGGACGCGGGCATCACGCTGGGCGTGATGGTTGGCGTGATCGTCGCGACGATCGGAAGCGCCATCGTTGAAGTGACCGCGGCTGCGGCCATCGTCGGTGGGCGCGCGATGGTCGGGCGAGGCGTCGCTGTTCGCCGAGTTGTTGGTGTTGGTGGGCAGGTTCTGCACCTGCAGACGTTCGACGGTGAGCCCCTGGTTTTCGAGGCTGCTGCGAAGCTGTGCCAACTGTTGGTTGAGCAGTTGCTGCACGTGGGGCGTTTCGCTTTGCAGCGATGCGCTGACGGTGCCCTGGCTCACCTGCAGTTCGATGCGGACGAAGCCGAGTTCGGGCGGGCTGAGTCGCAGCGTGACGGACCCGCCGCGCTGGTTGAGCGCGTGCTGCAGGCCGCGCGCGACGCGCGCCACGTTGGCGGTGTCGCCATCGATCTCCTGATCGGGCGGGGCGAGAATGCCGGTGGGGGGCGTTGCTTCGGCTGCGGATTCGGGCATGCTGGGCGCAGCGGCGCTGGGCGTTGAGGCGTTCACCGCCAACAGGTTGGCGGTTTGATCGATCGCACGCGCGGCGGCAGCGGTGGATGGCGATGTCGCGGTGCCGGGCGCGGGCGCGACGGCGGCACGCGCGGGGGTTTGCTCGGCGGAGGATTCGTCCGACGTTTCGCCATCCGCGGTGTCGGTGAGCGTTGCCTCCGTGGTAGGCGGGACGTCGAGCAAAGCGGCATCGTCGAGCGGTTGCGGCGCGGCAGTGTGCTTCGCTGACGGAGCGTTGGGACGCACCGGCGATGCGGCGGCGGCTTCGTTCGAAGCAGTCGCGGTGGCAGTGGAGGTGTTCAGAGCGACGGCGGCATCGACGGGATGCAACACCTCCGCATCGGCTGCATCAGCCGCGTTCGGCGTGCTCGACGTCGTGTCCTGCGTGGTCTCATCCTCGCTGCGCTCGTCGATATCGTCGGCTTCCTTCGAGGAAGTGGCGTTGTCGCGGTCGTTCGATCGCGCGGCAGCGGGGCGGTTGTAGCGCTCCGATGGGCGAGCTTCGGCAGGGCGCGACGACCGCGCCCATTCCGCTGTGCCGCGGTTGCTCTGCGCCTGTGCCAGTGTGCGGTCGAACGATTGCGATGCGCGAGCGACGCCCGGCACGTTCACCGCCTGCGACGTCGATGACACATTCGTCAACCGCTGCGGGGCGGCGACAACCTGCGAAAGCAGCAAACTCATATCGCGGGTCCTCCCTGCCCCGGCCGACCGCCGGTGTATTCCATTGCGCCCGTGTCAATGCCGCGCTGACGCAAGCGCTCGATCAGCATCGTGCCCTGCGGCACTTCCTGCGGCGATTTGAACTCGCCGAGCACCGCCGCCGCCTTGCGCACCTGCATGGCCGCGAGATACTCGACGACTTCCTCCGTTTGGCCGTTTTCAAGCAGTTCCTGGAACATCTGCTTCGCCTGCTTCGGCCGCAGTTGCTCGTACAGCTTCACTGCCTGCTGGAAGTCTTCACTTTCACGTCGCTCGCGTTCCGCGTTGATTCGTTCATCGAGTGCGGCACGCTCGCGCTCGATCGCCTCGCGTTCCGCCGCCAGCAGGGCCGCGCTGTTGGCGAGCATCGCATGCAGGTCGCGCACCTCCCGGCGAACGCGGTCGTAAATGACGTTGGACATGTCATCGCTCTGCTGCGCCGCATCGAGCCGCTCGAACATCGTCTGCGATCCGGTGGATACCTGCCGCAGCCAGGCGAGGTGCTCCACCTCCTCCTGCGTTTGCGCCGCGAGTCGCGCTTCCTCTTCCTGCTGCGCCTTTTCCTCTTCAATGGTCATGCGGAACATGTCGTAGACCCGGCGGATGCGTTCGGTGTCGAGCCGATCCTCGGCGCGCAGCCACACGACGAATCCCGCCGCCGCCAGAAAATGCAGCAGGAGCAGAATGCACAACACATTCCACGCAAGCTTCACGTCGTTGCTCCGGTCATGAGTTGCCGCGCATACGCCTGGGTGGCGATGTCATCAAGCTCGATGGCTTCGCGGCGGTTCTGTTCGCGTTGCCATTGCTCCTTCTCGCGGTCGCGCAGCAGTTCCATCGCCTTGCGCTGTCGCATGGCATCGGCGAGTCGGCTGCGCGCCGCGGTGATCTGCTGCTCCAGCCGCGCCAGCTCGCGCACGATCTGTTCGGCACGGATGCTGGTCTGCGCGCTGTAGCGCGTGAAGTGGCCGACGCGCTCCAGATCAACCCTGCCCACCAGTGTGTCGCCCAGATCGCGCTTGGCCTGGCTGATGGTGCGCTGCATGTCGCCGAGCTGATTCTGCACGATCATCTTCTGACGCAGCAGCTTCGCCAGTTCGCGCTGCTTTTCGTCTTCGACGATCTGTCGCTGTTTCAGCACGGTGTCGTAGCGGAATTTGAACGTGGCCATGACGTCCCTGTCTCAAAACGTGCGGCGATCCGTGCCGCGTGTTTTCACCTTCGCATCTGCTGCGGGCGCGCCAGTTGTTGACGTGTTCCCGTCAGCTTCTGTTGCAGCGCCATGAGCAGCCCGCGCGCGGCGGTGTAGCCGCCAGCGACCTTTTCGTTGCGGCCCTGCTGCAGCAGTTGATCGATCATCGGCTTGCAGGCGATCGCCAGATCGAAGTCCGGGTTGCTGCCCGCGGCATACGCGCCGATGTTCACCAGATCCTCCACCTGCCGATATGCCGCCACCAGCTTCAACACCTCACGCTTCGCCTCGCGATGCTCCGCATCGATCACCTGATCACACACACGGCTGATCGAACCGAGCACATCAATCGCCGGCCAGTGCCCCTTGTCCGCAAGGTCACGGCTGAGCAGGATGTGACCATCGAGAATGCTGCGCGCCGCATCGGCGATCGGCTCGTTCATGTCGTCGCCTTCAACGAGCACAGCGTAAAACCCCGTGATCGAACCGCGCGATGTGCGACCGCTGCGCTCCAGCAGCCGAGGCAGCGTGGCGAACACACTGGGCGGATAACCCTTGGTTGCAGGCGGTTCGCCGGCGGCAAGTCCCACCTCACGCTGCGCCTGACAGAAGCGTGTCAGCGAATCCATGATCAGCAGCACGTTTTTGCCCTGATCGCGAAAGTGTTCGGCAATGGTTGTCGCCACGAGTGCGGAACGAATGCGAAGCAGTGCGGGCTCATCGCTCGTCGCACACACCACGACCGACGAAGCAAGCCCTTCAGGCCCGAGATTGTTTTCGATGAAGTCGCGTACTTCCCGGCCGCGCTCACCCACCATGGCGATCACGGTCACATCCGCCGCCGTGTGCCGCGCCATCGTGCCCAGCACGGTGCTCTTGCCCACACCCGGTGCGGCAAAAACACCCAATCGCTGACCACTGCCGACGCAAAGCAACGTGTCGATCGCACGCACACCCGTTGCCAGCGGCGTGTCGATCACCGGCCGATCCAACGGGTCGACCGGCGTGCCGTGCAACGGTCGCGGCGTCAGGTCGCGCGGCGCGGGCTTGCCGTCCATCACGTTGCCCAGCCCGTCCAGCACCCGCCCCAGCAGCGCATCACCCACGCGAACGCTTTGCGTGTATTCCTCAGCCACCACCGCATTGCCACGCCGCACGCCCGCCGTCGAACCCAGCGGCACCACAATCGTCTGTTCGCGATCGAACCCCACGACCTCGCCCATGAGCGATGTTTCGTTCCGACCCTGCTGCGAGGTGACGATGCGCACGCTCGAACCGATCGGCACCGGCAGGTCGATCACACGCACCGCCAGGCCACGCACCTCCGTCACCGTGCCGCGCAGCTCCAACGCGGCGGCGTGTTCAATGAGGGCGATCTGGTCATCCAGCAGCGTCATGTTTCGTGCCGTGGGTTGGGGTTCTCATCCGCGTTCGATGCGTCACCGTCGCCGTCGCTGTCGCCGTCGTGCGCATTCCGATCGTTGTTCACGGCGAGCTCGTTCGACGGGCGCACTGCATCGCGCGTGGCATCATGAGCAACCGGCATGCCACCGGGCAGTATCAACCGCACAATCCGCTCCAGTTGCGTCTCCACCGTGGCGTCCACGCGGCCCTGACCGTAACTCACCACGCAACCTCCGGGACCGATAACCGCGTCATCCACTAATCGGACGTGCTTAAATTGCGCGAAATCGGCCAAAAGTTCCGGCATCGCCGCTTCCAGCACCGGCCGATCCGTCGGATTGATCCGCACCGTCACATCCACCGGTCGCAGCACATGCCCCAGCGCATGCGCGAGCTGATCGATGATCACCGTCTCGTCCACCTCCACCACGCGATGCACCAGCTTCTCCGCCATGCGCAGCGCCAGATGCAGCACCGCCTGTCGACCATCGCGCTCCAACGCCACACGCTGCGCTTCCACTTCGCCCGCCGCCTGCTGCCACAGCTTCTGCACGCGCTGCAGTTCCGCCTTGGCCTGATTGAGCGCATCGGCGCGGCCTTGCGCCACGCCTTGCTCATACCCTTCCTGAAAACCGCGTGCGCGGCCTTCCTCGAGCCCCTTGCCTTCCGCCTCCGCGGTAAGACGTGCCGCTTCCTCGCGTGCTTCGCGCAGAATCTGATCCGCCCGCGCCTGAGCCGCCTCCTTCAGCCGTTCCGCCTGCCGCGACAGATCCCCCAGGTCCAGCACGACCGCGTCCTTCACCAACGCCGTAGCTTGTGGGCCTTTGATAATCATGGTGTTGGTTTAGCCACAGATGAACACGGATGAACACAGATAAGAAAACAGAAATTGGTGAATCATCAGATTCAGCCAGATCCAGTTTCGTTCAACGTTCTGGTTTCGCCTCGCAAACGCCACCCGTGTTCATCTGTGGCTATAACGGTTTCTCACACAACCAGGTCGCGGTCGCCGCCGCGGCCGGAGATGATGATTTCGCCCGCGTCTTCCAGACGTCGCACCACATCGACGATGCGCTGCTGTGCCGCTTCCACATCCGATACACGCACCGGTCCCATGTACTCCATGTCTTCTTTGATCATCTGCGCGGCACGCTCGGACATGTTGCGGAACACCTTCTCCTTGAGTTCGTCGCTTGCCGTCTTGAGCGCCAGCGCCAGTTCGTCGTTCTCGATCTCCTTGAGCACCGCCTGGATGCCCTTGTCGTCGACGAGGTTGATGTCTTCGAAGACGAACATGAGCCGGCGAATCTGTTCGACCAGATCCGGATCCTCCGACTCCAGGCCTTCCATGATGCCTTTTTCCGTCGAGCGATCGACGAGGTTGAGCATTTCCGCCACCGTTTCGACACCGCCGATCTTCTCGAACGACTGCGACAGCATGTTCGACAGTCGCGCTTCCAGCCCGCGTTCCACCTCGGCGATGACTTCGGGGTTGGTCTGCTCCATGTTGGCGACGCGCTTGACGACTTCCACCTGCTTCGGACCCGGCAGGCCGGCGAGAATTTCCGACGCTTTGTTGTGCGCCAGGTGGCTGACGATCAGTGCGATCGTCTGCGGGTGCTCATCCTGAATAAAGGTTAAAAGGTTCTGCGACTCGGCCTTCTGCAGGAAGGCGAAGGGCGTTTTGCGCACCTGCTGACGAATGGTCGAGAGGATGCGTTCGGCATCGCTCGGGTCAAGGCTCTTCATCAGCAGGGCGCGGGCGTAATCGAGCCCGCCTTCGCGCGCCCAGGTCTGCGCCAGCGCGACTTCGTAGAACTCCTGCAACACGCTGTTGCGCAGCTCCTCGCTGATGTTGCGCAGGCTCGCCAGTTCGCGCGTGACGTTTTCGACCGACTTGGCGTCAAGCTGGCGCAGCAGAATCGACGCGGCGTCCTGATCCAGCGTGAGCATCAGGATCGCCGCCTTTTTGACGCCGCTCAATTCCTCCTGTTTGAGTTCCTCAGCCATGGCTGCTCAATCGTTGATGAGCGTGCGCTGCGGCACGGTTATTCATCGGGGTTGACCCAACGTCGCATCAGCGCGCTGGCCTCTTCGGGGTTGCTCTTGACCATCTCGCTGATCTGCTGGGCGATCTTGCGGTAACGCAGTTCCGCTTCGTCGACCTCCACGCCGGACATCTCGTGCTCGTCCGCGGCGGCTTCGCCCACCAAATCGTCATCCACCGGCAACGTGGGCGGCACGCCCGCCAGTTCCTCCACGCTGGGCAGCGGCTGTGGTGCCGTCGCCTTGCGCACCATGCGCAACATCAGCATCACCGGCACCAGCGCCAGCACGCCCAGCCAGACCTTCTGCATCCAGTCGTTGGTGATCACCGCCACCAGTGCCGATGCCTGTTCCGGCTGCTGCGGCGCTGCGCCCGCCACATCGGGAAACACGCTGACCGTCACGATGCCCTCGTTCGCCTTGGCGACGAGCGGGCGAATCAACGCTTCGATCGTTTCACGCTGACGCTGCTGAATCGGTTCGAGCGCCGCATCATCCGGTTCGGGGGCATCAGCCCCCGCGCTCTGGCGGTAAAGCGCCACCACGAAGCTGCGCGGCACGTTCACCGCGACGTTGATCCGCTGCGGCAGATAGCCCACGTGCTGTGCATCCACTTCGCTGATCTTCGGCGCGGGGTTGAACTCGCTTTCCGTGCGGTTGGAGCTGCTCACCGTCGCCGTCGCGCCGCCATCCAGACCGGCAAACCCCGTGTTCGGCTGCACGCCCGGCTCGGCGGCGCGGTTCTGCTGCTCGTTGAGCGTTTCCTCCGTGAACTGACGGCGAAGCGAGCCTTCATCCGCATACTGGGTGGTGCGCACGTGCTTGCGGCTGACATCGTCGAGCTGCACGTTCACCTGCACGATCACGCCGCGAATGTACTGCAGCAACTCGAGAATCTTTTCGCGTTCGTGCTCTTCGATCTGTCGCACGAGTTGCAGGTAATCGGTGGGGGCGACCTCTTCATCGGGACGCACCTTGTGTGCCTGGCCGGCGTTAACGTCGATCACCCCCACATCTTCGGGTTTCATGCCCGGCACGGCACTGCTGACCGACACCGCCGCCGCTCGCACCATCGCCTTGTCCAGTCGACGTGAACCTTCCATCACAATGCTGACGGTCGCGCTGCGGCGCGCGTGGGTGCGGCCGAACCCCTGTCGCTCTTCCGGGGCGATCGTCACCGTGGCGGATCGAATGGCGGGGTTCTGCGCGATCTGCTGCGCCAGCGTCGACTGCAGCGCGATGAGGTACTTCTTCTGCGAGTTGGCGTCGGTGTCCCAGGGGTTCTGCTGGCTCAGGTAGTCCGCCCACGCGCCGGAAACATCTTCCTTGAGCAGATCCTTCTGCTGCAGCGCGTACAGCGCCTCGGCATGCTTGTCGCGCGGCACGGTGATCTGACCGTTGATCACCTGCGGATCGATTCCCGACGCCTGCAACACCGACACCACATCGTTGTGACGGTTGGTTGTGAACGCGCTGATGGGAACGCGCTCCGGGCTCGCGGCCCATTGCACCACAATGAACGCGGCAAGCAATCCGGCGATGAGTACCGCCCAGATCGTCACCCGCGTGTTGCGGTCCAGCTTGTCGAGAAAGACCCTGATCTGCGCCCAGGATCTTTGAAGAAACTCCATTTTCTTCTCACCGAACGTTGAAGGTTAGTTCCACCAACCCTTTTGAATTGCGGATTTCGGTTTGCGGATTGACACGGCAAACCACGCCCCGATTGCAAATATCAATCTGAAATCCGGAATCCGCAATCCGAAATCATCACACCCGCATCTCCTTCACCTCGTTGTAGGCGTCCATCAGCTTGTTGCGCACCTGCAGCAGCATCTGGAACGCCATGTCCGCCTTCTGTTTGGCGATGAGCACGGTCGCCATGTCATCGCGCTTGCCGCTGGCGAGGTCTTCGATCGCCATCTCCGCATCCTGCTGGAGGCGATTGACCTGTTCGATGTTTTTCATGAGCACATCTTTGAAGCTCGGCCCACCCTCGCCCTGGCTTCGCGCGGCGCGCGACGCTTCACCCGCGCCCTGCGATGCACCCGTATTGATCAGACCCAGTGGATCCATGGTTCAGCCCATTTGCTTTATGCCAGCAGCCGCAGTGCCGACTGCATCATCGATTTCGTCGCCTCCGCCGCCGTCACGTTCGCTTCATACGCGCGGCTGGCTTCCAACGCGTTGACCATCTCAAACGCCGGATCAACGTTGGGATAATACACGTAACCTTCCGAATCCGCGGCCGGATGATCCGGGTCACGCACCGGACGCAACGGCGAGGGATCGTGCAGAATGTCCCGCACGTGCACGCCCTGCGACCGGCCGGTGGACGGGTCCCCCGCCGCGAACAGCGCAATGCGCCGCCGAAAGGGCGAGTAGTTCCCCCGTTCGTCGTAAATCGAGTTCTGGTTGGCGAGGTTGTCGGAGATCACCTCCAGACGCTGCCGCTGCGCCACCAGAGCCGAAGTCGAGATGTCAAGCGAGCCGAACATGCAGTCACCCGTTTCGTGTTTCGATGCGACAGTGTCGCTTCACAAGGCTTTAATCACCCAATCCCGTCAAATCCTCACAGTCGTTCACGAATCGCCACGCGCATCACATCGAACTGATTCGAAATCATCTGCAATGCTGCGTTGTGCGCCAGTGTGTTTTCCGCCAGCGCCTGCATCGTGCGTTCCAGGTCGCGGTTGTTGTCATCGTGGAAGAGGATGTTCTGATTCAGTTCGCCCGGCTGAGGCACGATGCCGTTCTTTTCAAACCGCACCTGCCGTGTGTCGCGCGGCTGCAGAGGCCCCGCCACGGGGTTACGTCGCGCACGACGTTCATCGATCGCCCGTCGCAACGAGCGCTGAAACGATGCGGGGTCGAGATCGCGCGGCCGATAGCCCACCGTCGAGAGATTCGCGATGTTGTCCGTGAGCACGGTATGACGCGCGCTGGTGAACTGCACCAGGCGTTCCAGCGTCGGCAGCGCGCCCTGATCAAACAACCCGGGAATCATGACCAGCACTCCTGCAACACGCCGCAACCGCGCAGCGCTTCGCCCGTTGTCAGGCAACGCCCGTGCCATCGCGGCGACACGACCCGTCGACAACGATCCTGCCACACGTTGCGCGCCGTTTCCGCCGAAGCCCACCACGGCGCACCAGCCGCCGATGCGCAAATATTGCGCGTACGTCGGCCGAATCTGCGCGGGGGCGCGCCCACCAAACGCGCGGCGGAATCAGATCGTCTCGGCGACAAGGTTCGATTCCTTCCACTTCTTGAGTTTCAGACCCAGCGTCCGCACACCAATGCCCAGCGCCTCAGCCGTCCGCTGCCGATTGCCATTGAAATGGCCCAGCGTGCGGATGATCTGTTCGCGTTCGATTTCCTCCAGCGGTCGCACCGGCGAGCAGTTCGCCAGCGTCGTGTGGTTCGACCCCAAAGGCGTTGGCGCAGCAGCGCTCGGCGCGGGCGGCATCGTTGCCACCGGTGGGGCGATCAGCCATGGCTGAATCGTCCCCGCGTTGATCACCTGGCCACGCGTCAACACGCTCGCCCGCTCACAGATGTTCTGCAGCTCGCGCACGTTGCCCGGCCAGGTGTACTGCTGCATCAACCGCATCGCCGCCTCATCGAACCGCTTCGGCTCGCGCCCCTCGCGCGCCGCCACCAGCGACAGGAAATGCTCCGACAGCATCGGCACATCCTCCAAACGCTGACGCAACGGCGGCAGATGAATCGGCAGCACATTCAACCGATAGAACAAATCCTGCCGAAATTCGCCCCGCGCCACCGACTCATTCAGGTTGCGGTTCGTCGTCGCGATCACCCGCACATCCACCTGCATGGTCATGCTCGACCCGACGCGCTCGAACTGACCTTCCTGCAGCACGCGCAGCAGCTTCGCCTGCAACTCCGGGCTGATCTCGCTGATCTCATCGAGCAGCAGCGTGCCGCCGTCCGCCAGTTCAAACCGACCCTTGCGCAGTTGATCCGCACCGGTGAACGCGCCGCGTTCGTGGCCGAACAGTTCGCTTTCCAGCAGGCTGCTCGACAACGCCGCGCAGTTGAGGCACAGCATGATGCGACCGGCGCGCGGGCTGTGTGCGTGCAGCGTGCGGGCCACCACCTCCTTGCCCGTGCCCGATTCGCCGCAGATCAGCACCGTGCCGTGGCTGTTGGCGATCTGATGAATCTGCTGCGCCAACCGCCGCATCGCCGGTGAGCGACCGATGAGCATCGGTGCCTGCGAATCCGGCCGCGTGTTGCTCCGCAACGCCGCGTTCTCCGACACCAGCCGACGATGTTCCACCGCCCGGCGAATCGTCAGCACGAGCTGATCGCCTTCGAACGGCTTCTGAATGAAGTCGAACGCGCCGTTCTTCATCGCCTGCACCGCTGTGTCGATCGAACCGTACGCCGTCATCACCACCACCGGCAGTTGATCGTCCAGCTCCAGCAGCTTTTCCAGCAGTTGCAGCCCGTCCATCTCGGGCATCTTGAGGTCGGTGATGACGGCAGCGGGGCGGTGGCGCGCCGCGGTCTTCAGCGCCGCCGCGCCATCCGATGCACTCACCACCTGATAACCGGCGCGCTGCAGGGTCGTGCCCACGCTGTCGCGCATCATCTGCTTGTCGTCCACAACCAGAATCTTCGTCGTCATCGGCTCGCTCCGAGCAATGCGCGGTCGTTCACCAGCGCCGCATCGGTTCCCATGTCACCTTCGCACGGCAGGATGAGTTCAAACACCGCGCCGCCGTCGTTGTGCACCGTAATCGCCCCGCGATGCGCATCCAGAATGCGATGCACGATCGCCAGTCCCAGTCCTGTGCCCGTGTTGCGCGTCGTGAAGAACGGGTTGAAGATGCGGTCGATGTCCGCCTCGGCGATGCCCGGCCCGGTGTCACGCACCACCAGCGCCCACTGCGCATCCTCCCGGCGAACGCCCAGCGTCAACGTCCCGCCGTTCGGCATCGCATCCACCGCATTGCGAATCACGTTGAGCAGCGCCTGATGCAACAGGTCCGCATCCGCTTCCAGCGTCACCGCCTCGCCCGCATCGACTCGCACCACTTCCACGCCTGCCGCGACAATCGCCGGCCGATGCGCCTCCACCGCCCGATCGAGCAACGCCCCAACCTCAACCGGCTGCACGCGCGGCGTGATCTCACGCGAGAACGCCAGCACATCGTTCACAATCGCGTCCAATCCGCGCACCGCCGACGCGATCTTTCCCGCCACCTCCGCGCAGTTGTGCAGCGTCTGCGGTTGCGGCGGCAACTGCAGATCCTCCACGATCATGCGCGCGTACAGTCCGATCGCCGCCAACGGGTTACGAATCTCATGCGCGATCCCCGCCGCCATCTCACCCAGTGCCGCCAGACGTTTGGAACGTTGAAGCTGCGCATCGGTCGATGCCAGTTCCCGCTGCAACCGCACCACCTCGGCACGCAACGCCTCGTGGCTCCGCTGCAGGTTGTCCGTCACCTCGTTGTAGGCGCGGATGATCTGCGCCAGGTCGTCCAACCGTTGAGCCGGTTCGGTCGGGATGGTCGCGGTCGAGCTCGACATCGGAAGGATCATCCCTGGTGATCGGTGAAGCGCGGCGAGACCTGCTGCGGCGCCCGGCGGTACGCCTGCACCGCGGTGCCCGCACGGCTCATGCCCTGCAGTTCCCGGCCGATCTGTCCCTGATGCGACTGCAGCGTGTGACGATCACGCTCGTCCTGCTCAAGAATCAGCCCCAACTGCTCCTGCACCTCACGAAGCAGCGCGCCCACCTGACGACGCTGCGCCTCGTCCAGTTCCGCGTACAGCTTCGTCCAGTTGCGACGGTAGGGCTCCAGGCGATCGTTCGCCGCGATCAACTGATCGATGATCGTCTGCCGCTGACCCAGAACGGACAGCAGCTCATCCGCAGCCGCATCGGCCACCAGCGCTGCCTGCCTGTCACTCAGCGCCCGCAGCGCATCGAACAAGCCGCGCTGCTCTTCCAGCAGCCCGATCAGCCGTTCCACTGCCTGCGGATCCGTCGATAACGATTGAATGGTGTCGGCGGTCATCCATGACCTTTCTTCGTTGGGCATTCGATGCATGGCACAGACCCGTGCTTCATCGAACACAACGTATGCAACGCTTCCAGCGTCACATGTCGGAACTTGTCCACGCTCAATGTACCACGCCAGCGTGGTGACGTAACCCTTTCAACAAGCAATCCACAATGAACGGCGTTCTCACTGTCGGCCGCTCACGTTACTGATCGTCGTCGCCTGCGGATCGAACAGGTTGAACTCGTTCGTCCAGCGAAGCCAGTCCTGCCAATGCTTTCGGTTCATCGGCAGGTTTTCATCCTCAAAAGCAGAATCGGGAATGTTCTTCAGGTGCCATCGCGCCCGTTCGTTGGCGATCTGCGCTTCCTGAATGCGCCCCAGTTCGCAGTTGGCGTTGACGATCTGCACCAGCGCCACCAGCGAGGCCGGGTCACGTTCCCAGCGACGTGCCGCCTGATCGTACAACGCAATCGCCTCCTCGAACCGCCCCAGGTCATACGCGCAATCGGCGCGATAAAAGAACGCGTTGCGGTGGTAAAGCTTCTCCGCCGGCGACAGCGACGCCGCCGCTCGCTGCTCCAACTCGTTCGCCACAGCATCAAACAACTTCAGCGCCGCCTCCAGTCGTTCCACCCGCGCCGCCCGAAGCGCCGTTTCACGGTCCTCCGCCTGCGTCGAGTTGATCTCCTGCGTCAACTGATCGCTCGACTGCCGATGCGCATCGGCGAGCAGAAACCGCAGCGTCGGCCCCATCGACCCGTCGCCGTATCGCTCCACCGCTTCCGTCAGCCGCGCAATCGCCCGCTCAAAGTCGTGGCGGTAGTGGTAAATCCGCCCCAGCTCGATCAGCGCGCTCGCATACTCCTCGCTGTCCGGCGTGATCGATTCATGGTTCGTCACCACATGTTCGAGCACCCGCACCGCTTCATCCACCTTGCCCAGCTTGTGGTAGCACCGCGCCAGAGGCACCAGGCTCGCATACGCCTCGAGCGTTCGGCTGTGCTCCTCGACAAGTTCCCGAAACTTCTCCGCCGCCTCCATGTACTGTCCGGCCGCCATCCGCGCCATGCCCAGACGGCGAATCGCCTGCAGGTACAGCGGGTCCGTCGGCCGGGTCGTGATGTACTGCACATACGCCTTGACCGATCGATCCCAAAGCTGGGCCGCGTCGTAACACTGCGCCGCCTTCCACAGGCTCATGCCGTACTGTTCATCGTTCACCACTGTCACTTCATGCGTGTGGGCGAGGTAGTAGTCGCCGGCAGTGGCGAAGTGTTCCGCCGCCTGACGGTTCGCCATCTCCCGTGCCGCGGGGGACAGCGCCGCGCCGGCAGCGTTCTGTTCCTGAGCCGCATCGCGACGCTGCTCCGCCAACCGTTCGTGCGTCACCGCCAGGTCGATCAGCAGTTCGGCAGGCAGGCCTTTCGCCGTGCGATACAAAGGACGCAGCAGCGCCAGATAATCCAGCGCCAGCTCATAATCCTGCCTGTCGAAGTTCAACTCGTACAACGATCGCACGATGTTGGTGGCCAGGTCCCGGCGGGGGTCGTTGGCACGATCGACGCTCGACAGCCGTTCGATCGCAAGGGCGAAGTCGTCGATCGCTTCGGGGTGGTTGCCCAGCTTCGCCTTGCAGTCGGCCTGTCCGATGAGAGCGCGAAGGTACGTTTCGGTGTCCGGGTAGTCGCGCACCGCTTTGCTGTAGTAGCCCAGCGCGGTGCGATTGTCCCGGGCGTCCGCCTGCTCCACTTCCGCCAGACCGACCAGCGCTTCGGCGGTGAGGCTGTCGTGCGACTCCAGCCGATCCAGCGCCTGCATGAAATGACGCTGGGCATCCGGGTAGTTGCCGATGCGCAATTGCGCCTTGCCGAGCTTGATCATCAGCGGCCCGAGATCGGCATCGCCGCCTTCCGCGTTCAGCCGCTGATAGCGGATCATCAGTTCATCCAGCGCCCGATCCGGCGCGTTCACATCGAGCAGCAGTTGCGCTTCCAGCGCGCCGATCCAGATCGAGCCGTTGCGTCGCACCCGGCGGTCGCCATCGGTGCGAAGCTCCTGCTTGTACCGTTCGATCAACGGGGCGAGCGATGCCGGCTCGATCGGTCGGGCGGCTGTGTCGAGTCGGCGTTCGATCATCTGTCGCACCAACCCGTGGCGCGACATGCCCAGCTCCGGCTCCAGCGAGTCGAGAAAGGCGAGCGCCTCCTGTTCCCGATCCAGTGCCATGAGCGTGTGCGCCCATCGCTGCAACTGGATCGGCGTGAAGGTGTGGGCCAGTTCCTTCGCCTGCTGATAGTGGCGCAGGATCAGCCGATGGTTGTCGGCACTGTTCCACCCCTCAGCGCGCTGCTTCAGGAAAATCTGATCGCCACTGAGGGCGGCGAACCTGGCGCGGTCGGCTGCGGAGGCGGCTTCCAGATGAGGCTCGGCTTTGTCGAGTTCCTCCCGGGCGCGGTCCGGCTCGTTGGCTTCCAGCCAGTTCCGTGCCGCTTCGAGGGCAGCGCCGATGTCATAGGTCTGAGGTGTGGGCACCGCCAGGTAGATCCCGATGAACAGCAGCAGCACACCCGCCACGAGGGTGGGCATCTGCCACAGTTGCGTCCAGGCGGGCCCGGTTTGTCGTTGCCTCGGCGCCATCCCATGCCTTCCATGCGCCGCAACCGGTGACACCCCGGCCGCGGCGGCCCGATAATGATCCAGTTAGCCCTATCGTCCACCCGGCCTTGCGCGGTTTAACTTATGTGAGGCAAAGGATTGCGGGAGGGGCGATGGCGGAGGGTGATTGCCGATTGCCGATTGCCGATTGGGTTCCGGCATTGGTGTGCTGGCGGTGGCTTCGGGCCTCTGATCGCTGGCTTCGATCGGATGTCGTCCCCCGGGGGGGCGTGTTGTGTCGTTTGGCTGTAACCTCCTTTCCTTTAATGGCTTCTGTCGATTTTGGGGGATGTCACCCCCACGACAAAGACGACATGGTCTTTTGATTGCGGATTCGGATTTCGGATTGCGGATTTGAGCTTAAGTGCGGACACAACGGGGTGTTACTGCGTTCTGGCATCCGATCGCTGACTTCCGACCTCTCTTCCGACCTCTGGCCTCTGTCTTCCGGCCTCTGTCGTCCCAATCTCCGTGGACATATCCAATACTACCGAATAAAATGCAAAAATCAATCCATCGGTTAGGTCGCTTCTTTCTGTTGGGTGCCGGTCGATGGTTAGCTGACCTCGAATGCGGGCCGTTGTGTCATCTCCTTCAATAAAACATTCGTTTGTGATATAGAACACAATACCGTATCCTGAAGCTTTCGCTGAGGAGTTGAAGCGGCGGTTCTGGTATTGGAAGGAGCGAAGCGATGCGAATGGGCTGGTTCACGGCGTGGGTGGCGGCGGTGGTGGTTTCGACGGCGGGGGTGTGGGGCGCGGAGCGCTGGGCGCCCGCTGAGGCGCCGATCATGACCCCCTGGGCGGCGGATGTGTCGCCCGACAACGTTTTGCCCGAGTATCCCCGGCCGCAGATGGTTCGCGAACGCTGGCTCAACCTCAACGGTTTGTGGGACTACGCGATCGTTTCCGCCGATGCGGATGCGCCGCAGCGGTACGGCGGTGAGATTCTCGTGCCGTTTCCGATCGAGTCGGCGTTGAGCGGGGTGGGCAGGAACGTCGGGCCGGACAACTGCGTGTATTACCGCCGGTCGTTCGTCGTGCCGGCGGATTGGCGCGGCGAGCGCGTGCTGCTTCACTTCGGCGCGGTCGACTGGGAAACGCAGGTCTGGGTCAACGGCGAACAGGTGGGCGAGCATCGCGGAGGATACGACCCCTTCGCCATCGACATCACCGATGCGCTGCGCGATGGTGGCGAGCAGGAACTGGTTGTGCGCGTCTGGGACCCGACCGATGGCGGTACGCAGCCACGCGGCAAGCAGATCCGCCGACCGCACGGCATCTGGTACACCCCGGTCACCGGGATCTGGCAGACCGTGTGGCTCGAACCCGTGCCGGCCCAGCGCATTGAACGGCTCGTCATCACGCCGGATGTGGATCGCAACGCGGTGCGCATCGAAACGATTCTGACGCAGCAGGACGATGCGACGGTCGAGCTGCGCATCTACGACAACGATGAACTGGTTGCCCAGGGGCAGGGCGCCTCGGTGGAGATTGAACTGGCGAACGCCAAACTGTGGTGGCCGCACGATCCGTTTCTTTACGACCTGAAGGTGGTGGTTCGCCGGGATGGCGGGATTGTCGATGAGGTCGACAGCTACTTCGGCATGCGTAAGATCGCGTTGGGCAAGGACGATCAGGGCGTCACGCGCATCTTCTTCAACAACACGTTTCTCTTTCAGTACGGTTTGCTCGATCAGGGGTGGTGGCCCGATGGGCTGTACACCGCGCCGACGGATGAGGCGCTGCGGTATGACATCGAGATGACCAGGCGGTTCGGCTTCAACATGGCGCGGAAGCATGTGAAGGTGGAGCCGGCGCGCTGGTATTACTGGGCGGACAGGCTGGGGCTGATTGTCTGGCAGGACATGCCCAACGGCGACCGACACATCGGGCCGAACGACCCGGATGTGCGGCGATCGCGGCGAAGCGTTGAACAGTTCGAGCGTGAATACGCTGCAATGATCCGCAGTTTTTACAACCACCCGAGCATTGTGATGTGGGTGCCGTTCAACGAGGGGTGGGGCCAGTTCGACACGGCACGGATCGTGGAGCTGACGCGGCGCCACGATGCGACGCGGCTGGTGAACAACGCCAGCGGCTGGGCGGATCGCGGGGTGGGGGATGTGATGGACATTCACGTGTATCCCGGGCCCGCGTCGCCGAAGCCGGAGGCGAACCGTGCGGCGGTGCTGGGCGAGTTCGGCGGGCTGGGGCTGGTGATGAGCGATCACCTGTGGAAGGTGGATGACAACTGGGGGTATCGGTCGTACCCATCGAAAGAGAAGCTGCACGAGGCGTATATGCAGATGGTGGAGCAGTTGCGCTTGCACATCATGGATTCGGGATTGTCGGCGGCGGTGTACACGCAGACGACGGATGTGGAGATCGAGGTGAACGGCCTGATGACGTACGACCGTCGGGTGGTGAAGCTGGATGCCGATGCGCTGGCGGCGGCGCACGCGAAGCTGTACAGCGCGGCAACGAAGCTGCAGAAGCTTGCGCCGACTTCGCGGCGTCAACCGCAGACGTGGCGGTTCACCACGGACGAGCCGGCATCGGGATGGCACGAGCCGACATTCGATGACTCGGCGTGGCGGCAGGGGACGGGCGGGTTCGGCACACGCGGCACACCCGGGGCGATCGTCAACACCACCTGGCAGACGCCACGCATCTACCTGCGGCGAACGTTCGAACTCGATCCCGAAGCGATCGGCGATGAAGGCACGCTTTACCTGATCGTGCACCACGATGAGGATGCGCGGGTGTATCTCAACGGCAAACTCGTGGCGACGCTGTCGGGCTACATCACCGATTATGCGTTCGTTCCGGTTCCGCGGGCGCTGCGCTCCGAGCTGCGCGCGGGGGAAAACGTGCTGGCGGTCGAGTGTCGGCAGACGGGAGGCGGGCAGTACATCGACGTCGGCCTGGTGTGGAGCGATGAGTGAGGTCGGCTGAGCGACCGGAACGTGCATCTCGTTCATCGACACGTTCGGCAGCGTAAAAGCGGCGGAATCGACGCACATTTGCGTTTGGCGCTGCCTTGCACTGCAAACGCGGCAAACACGCGCAACGTGCTGGTGATGTATTGATGCGATGATTTCACATCGTTCGCATTTTTCCGGGCACAACGACGATTGAAGCTGATCGTGTGTGCGCAGGAAGTTGCGACGAGGCGATCGGTGCAACGGTGCACATTCAGTCAATTCCCCACGCAGCGTCTGGCGATCGTCCTTATCGCTGCGAACGCCCATTCGATCAACATTGTTACCGCAACGTGCCTGATCAGTTCTTCGCAGGCTTCTGCATCGAACAAAACGCGCCGCCCTGAAAGGAAGGCGTATTCCGGCGGATCGTTCGCATTCCCGAAAAAGCTGAGTTCAACCGTCCGCGGGTTGTGGCGTGCGCTCGCGGATGAGAGACGGCCGAGGCGGTCGGCCACAGCGATGGGTGCGCTCAAACCCAGGCAGTTGGAGAGTGAGGGAAAACCATGAGACGACGCGAGGTGCTGAAGATGGCGAGTGTGGGCGTGGGAGGCGCCCTGTTGGCGGACACGACGCTGGGCGAGTATCTGCAGACGGCATCGGCGCAGACACGACCCAACACGATCTTCAAGTTTCAGATCGTCGAGTGTCTGGTGGAGATGGTGACGGAGGACCCGGTGTACATGTGGTGTTACGCGGATGAAACCGGGCCGCACTTCCCCGGGCCGACGATCATCGTGCCGGAAGGGCAGAGCATTTTCATTGAGCTGACGAACACGTTGACGCGGTCGGCGGCGTTCAGCATCCCGGGTGTGCTGAACCTGGTGGCGCGGCCGGGACAGACGGTGTCGGCGCGGGTGCGTGCACCGCGTGCGGCGTGCTATCTGTACTACGATTCGCTCAATGCGCCGTTGAACCGGGTGATGGGGTTGCATGGTGTGCTGATCACCACGCCGCGCCACGGCCACGCGCCCTACAGTGACCCGACGCCGGCGATCACGCAACTGTTCAACAACCTGAGCAACCCGAACGAGTTCGCACACGGCGAGGCGTGGAAGCCGGAGAACACAACGATCTGGCTGTTCACCGAGATCGATCCCGATTTGAACGAACAGGTGCGCAGCGGCAACGTGCGGACGGGGTATGAGTTCGGCCAGCGGTTCACGCCAACGTATTTCACGATCAACGGCCGCTCGGGTTACTTTTCGGCGCATTCGCACGACACGGCGATGCACAGTGTGGTGGGGCGGCCGCGGCTGCTGCGCATGCTGAACGCGGGGTTGTGGGCGCATTCGCTGCACGTGCACGGCAACCATGCGTATACGCTGGGCAACTCGGCGGGGTGTTACGACAACCTGTATTACCTTGAAACGTGGACGCTTCCGCCGACGGATTGCATCGACGTGCTGTATCCGTTCATTCAGCCGCCGGACATTCCCCCCGCCGTGTGGCAGCGTTATCTCAACAACACGTCGGAAGAGGGATTCCCCATCGAGTTTCCGGCGCACTGTCACACGGAGATGTCGCAAACCGCGCGGGGCGGCAACTATCCGCACGGCGCGGTGTCGCACATCGTGTTCGAGGGCATTGCCGGGCATGAGGTGGAGCATCACGGGCGGTTCCGGTTTATCGGCAGCCATGAGGCGACGCCGCACGAGGATTGACCGCACCGCACGATCGTTCATCAGCACCATGCGTTAGAGGGAAGGAAGTTGCATCATGAGTCAGTTACCACGCATCAAACGCGGCCCCATTGACGACCTGGAACATTTCCGGTCATTCAGCAACGAAGTTCCATCGGCGTCGCCGGACACGCCGGACCGGATCGATCCGGATGTCGCGATCGAAATCCGGATGCGCGATGGCCGGGAAATCCGAATGCCCGACGGCAAGGAGGTGGAAATCTGGTATCTCGCGAAGAAGGAGGATGAGGGACAGATCTTTTTTCCGTCGCAGACGTTGCGGTTCATCGAAGGGCAGATCGTACACGCCACGCTGAACCCGCGGCACGGGCCTCACACGATTCACTGGCACGGCATCGAGCCGACGACCTTCAACGACGGCGTGGGGCACATCAGCTTCGAAGTGGCGGGCAACTACACGTACCAATGGATGGCGTCGTACGCCGGGACGTATCTGTACCACTGCCATCGCAACACCGTGTTGCACTTTGAGATGGGCATGGCCGGGCCGCTCATCATCGACCCGCCGCAGGGTGAGGGGTTTGTGCGGCGCGAGAACGAGATCATCCCCTACGACGTGGAACGCATCTGGATGGCGGATGAGATCGACAGCGTGTGGCACACGTTTGACAAGGACACGGGCATCGGCGGGTTTCCGTTCGATACGGAGCCGGCCTCGCTGCACGATTTCAAGCCGGATTACTTTTTCATCAGCGGCGTGCCGAACACGCAGACGGCAACGGAACAGGCGGTGGTGGCGAACGTGAAGGTGGGCGAGACGCTGCTGCTTCGGCTGGGGCACATCGGCTACACGCGTCATCGTTGGTTGATCGGCCACGAGGTGGAGGTGATCGCGATGGACGGGCGAACGCTCGGATCATCGGGACCGACGCCGGGTCATGCGACATACAACCGCCCGTTCAAGCTTCCGCCGAACACCCCGATCGATCTGACGACGGCGCAGCGGTGGGATGTGCTGGTTCGGCCGACGACGCCGGGGTCGTATCCGGTGCGTCTGGAATATCGGCATGTGAACACCGCGCGTGACACGCCGCTCGCCATTGCCGAAACGTTCATTCACGTCGCGTGACCCGGTGGGTATGTGGCGTGAACAGGGGAAAGCCAGGGACAACTTTCAGCAACCATGGAGAGGAGCTTCATCGATGCAACGGTTAATCATCACAGCGGCGGGATGTCTGTCGCTCGCTTCGGGGGCGATGGGTTCGGTGGTGAACGGCGACTTCGGCACGGGTGATCTGTCGGGATGGGAGTCGCTGGGCATGGCACGCGTGGTCGATGGCGCGGCATACGGCAGCAGCGACGCATCGTACGGACAGTTCCAGGCATTGCTTGAGAACGGACGGTTGGCGTTCGTCGGCACGCCGCAGGAAACGGAGACGACGGATGTCACCGCGGCGGAAATCGAAGCGTTCGCGGGCCTGACGCCGGGCACGTTGGACGGGTTATCGACGGGTGTGGCGACGGAAGGGTCGGCGATTCGGCAGCAGATCAACGTGACGGCCGGGCAGGTTCTGCGCGTGCGCTTCAAGTTTCTGACGGATGAGGATTTTTTCAACGACTATGCGTTCGTGTCGATCGTGCCGCAGCACGGGGCAACGCTGCTGTCGCAGGTGTTCGAGCCGGACGGCAGCGAGTTTCCGCCATTCAATCCGGAACTGATGGCGTCGTCGACACGCTATCTGTCGGAGACGGGTTACCTCGAGTTCGAGCAGGTGCTGACAGAGAGCGGCGTGATCACGCTGACGCTCGGCGTGGTGGATGTGGATGACTTTCTGGGCGACGACATCAGCGTGGACAGTGGGTTGCTGGTGAGCTACGTCCTGGTGCCGGAACCGACATCGGTGGCGCTCGTGACGATGGGCAGTCTTTTGCTTCTCAAGCGGCGCTCGGCAGGGGCGCGCGGGTGAATGGCACGCGGGTGAATGGTGCGCTGTGCTTCGGTTGTGTGTGGACATGATGGATGGTCGGGCGTCAGCGTATGAACGCCTGAAAGAACTTCTGTGTGGGAGACAATGCGATGAGAATACGACAGGGATTGGTGCTGCTGGCGGTGAGCATGGGCGTAATGGGCGTGGCCCAGGGCTCGTTCATTCAGGGGCCGGTCAACCCGGACAATGGGTTCCCGCTCTGGTATGAGGATATCAACGGCGTTCGTCTGCAGCTTGCGCTGGATCCGGTGCTCGGCGAGTTCGATCCGCCCGAGGACGGCAACGCATTTTCGCAGCAGATCGGCTTCGGCGCGGAGGCGGCGTACTGGAGTGCCGGTACGCGCATTGATTTTGCCAATGGCGGCGAGGTGCGGCTGATCTATGGCGTTGAAGCGTTCTTCGCCAACGATGTCGTTCAGGATGGCGATCAGCGTGTGGGCGACATCATTCGCATTCGCGTGCGCGATGTGCCGGTGACGGGGACGTACACGGTGACGCACCCGTTCGGGCAGAACGTCTATTTCATCCAGGCAGGCGATGACATCGACGATGTGCTGGAGTTTGAGCTCTTTTCGCCGTTGAACGATCAGGCGGGCAACGTGGTGTCGGGCGCGATTCCGCTGTTCCTGCACGGCGTGGATCCCGCATCGCCGGAAGGGTTCATCGGCGCGGCGGTGGTGGAGCAGACGATCAGCGGCAGCCCGTTGGGCACGAATTTTCTGCGCGTTGACGGACCGGTGGGATCGAACATCGGCGGTGTCGGCATCGACTTCGTGGAAACGAATCTGTTTGAGGTGGTGGGGCAGCTCGTTCCCGAGCCGGCAAGCCTGGGGCTGCTGGTGATCGGCGGCGTGCTGTGCCTGCGTCGGCGTCGGTGATGAGAGGGCGACCGGGTGATGGGAAGGTGTTCTCCCTGCGAGGAGGTTGTCGTGATGAGCGTGCGGACCGGATGGCAACGTGTTGGTTCGATGCGAATGGGACGTTGGGGCGTTCTGGCAGCATTGGGGGTGGCGCTTGCCTGCTGGTCGGTTCACACGACAACCTCCATCGCGGAGGAGATGGACGAAGACGAGGTGGAGGATCCGCTGGCGTTGATTCCGGGTTCGTTGAAGGACGTGGTTGTACCGGAGCCACCCGATCTGGATGTGTATGTGCGGGATCGTCAGGCGGCGATCGCGTTGGGCAAGGCGTTGTTCTGGGACATGCAACTGGGCAGCCGTGGACAGGCGTGCGCGAGCTGTCATTTTCATGCGGGGGCGGATTCGCGGGTGCGCCATCAACTGGGGCCCGGCCTGGCGACGGGTGAGGAGATGGGGCCGTTGCGGTTGGATTACACGCTGCGTGCGGAGGACTTTCCGCTGCGCAAGCTGCTGAACCCGGACGATGCGAACTCCCCGGTGTTGCGCGACACGCGCGAGGTGATGTCGTCGCAGGGTGTGTTCGCGGAGAAGTTTCTCGGGGTGGATTACCGGGGCACGGTGGCGTCGTGGCGGTATGCTTCGCCGCAACTGCGGGAGATCGGATCGCGACCGGCGAATGAGTTGGGCGAGCCGTTCGTGGATGACGTCTTTCAATTGAACGGCAAGTCGGTGCGTCGCATCGCGCCGCGCCGCGCCCCGAGCGTCATCAACGCGGTGTTCAATGTGACGCAGTTCTGGGACGGTCGGGCGAGCTTTCACTTCAACGGGGCATCGCCGTTCGGCGCATTGGACCCGGTGTCGACGATCTACGTGTACGAAGGCGGGGAGCTGCGACAGGAAAAAGTGCGCATCGCGTTTGCGAGCCTGGCATCGCAGGCGCTTGCGCCGGTGACGAGCGATATCGAGATGTCGTTCCAGGGGCGGAACATGGCGACGGTGGGGCGTCGCATGCTCGGGTTGCGACCGCTCGCCCGGCAACTGGTGCATCCGGATGACAGCGTGCTGGGGCCGATGTCCCGCGCGACAAAGGACGAGGTCGGCCGAGCCATCGGACAACCGGGGCTGACCTATCGCAACTACACGGAGATGATCCAGCGTGCATTTCATATGCGGTACTGGCGTGCGCCAACGGTGGTGCGACTGGTGACGGAGTTTCAGGAGCCTTTTGACGCCGATCCGCGGACGATGGAACTGTGGCATCGCACGGTGGCGACGCGGGAGGATGATGGCAAGGACCTGGTGGACGATGAGTTCAACCAGATGGAGGCGAACTTCGGTTTGTTTCTGGGGCTGGCGCTGCAGATGTATGAGGCGACGCTGGTGTCGGACGATACGCCGTTCGACCGGTATCGCGAAGGGCAGTTGGATGCGCTGACGGAGCAGCAGTTGCTCGGGCTGTCGATCTTTGTGAATGAAGGTCGGTGCGTGAACTGTCACCGCGGCGCGGAGTTCACATCGGCATCGGTGAGCGCGCTGGTGGACACGGAACCGGAACCGGGATCGCAACCGAACAATCCCATTGAGTTGATGCGACAGGTCCGCGGTTTGGCGTTCTACGATCGCGGGTTCTACAACATCGGCGTGCGTCCCACGGCTGAGGATCGGGGTCGTGGATTTCGCTCGCCTTTCATCAATCCATCAACGGGTGAGCCTTACCCGTTGTCGTATGCGGATCAGGCGATCCTGAAACAGCGCGGGTTGCTGCCCGGGGATGTGGCGGCTTACGTGCCCGATCTGCCGGTGGCAACGCAGCGTGGCAGTCGCACGACGATGCAGGGCGCGTTCAAGACGCCGGGGCTGCGCAATGTGGCGCTGCGTGGGCCTTACTTTCACAACGGTGGGTTGGCGACATTGCGGCAGGTGGTGGATTTCTATGCCCGCGGCGGTGATTTTGCAGCAGCGAATGCGGACGATCTGCACGTGGACATCACGCCGATTCCCGAGCTGATCGGCAACGAGCAGCGCAAGGAGGCGCTCGTCGCATTTTTGCTGGCATTGACGGATGAGCGGGTGCGGTGGGAGAAAGCGCCGTTCGATCATCCGCAACTGGTGGTGCCGCATGGCGGGACGCTCGATGCGCCGCAGTCGTTCACGATACCGGCGGTGGGTGCGGCGGGGCGGGAGCCACAGGAGCTTGCGCCGCTTGAGCCGTTCCTGGGGTTGAATCCGTTTCAGCCTTGATGTTGGGAGCCGTTGCCTTGCGTGTTGTGATGCGCATGTTGTTGGGTTGGTGGTGTGCGACGCCGTGCCTGATGGCGGCGCTGGTGTGCTCATCGTGGTGCATGGCGGAAGAGCGGTCGAGGGAGGTGGAAGATAGCGCATCCCGGTCGGCACAGGTGGATGTGAGTTCGCTGCCGTCGGAGATGGACCTTGAAGTGCTGGTGGAATACGCGAGCCAGCGGTTGGGGCTGCGCATTCTTTATGATGAGGATCTGACGAGTAAACGCGTGTCGATACGCAGCGCGGACGGGCTGTCGGTGGGCGACCTGGAAGCGGTGATGCACGATGCGCTTCGCATGCACGATCTGGCGTTGGTGGAGGCGGGCACGCAGGGGTGGTGGCAGATCGTGCCCATCAAGGAAGCGATGCTGCGTCGGCCGGTTCGGCATGGCGAGGCGGGGCAGGCGGTGGTGAGCGAGTTCATCCCGCTGAAGCTCAGGCTCGCCCCGCCAACACCCACGGTGCCGGAGCCGGCGCCGCTGAGAGTCCAGTCCAGCCCGTCGCCGACGACGGTGAGAACACCTGCGCCGCCGCCGTCGAGGGTCACGGCGAGCGACGCGAGCGCGGCGAGCACGTCGGCGCCGATCGTCACGTCGGGCGAGGTGATGCTCAGGCTCGAAATCTGCGCGAGCGGGATCCGGTCGGTGCTGCCGTCGTGGGTGATGAGCAGGTCGGTGCCGTCGAGGGTGACCGTCACGGCGCCGGCCGAGGCGATG
>CAZEFM010000005.1:0-84952 GCA_964511575.1 uncultured Phycisphaeraceae bacterium
GTCTTCGGGGGTGTCGGCGTTGGTGCGGACCTCGAGCTTACGGAACTCGTCGGCCCACTTCATGATCGTGCCGAACTCGCCCGACAGCTTGGGCGCCTGGGTAGCGACGTCGCCGGCCATGACTTCGCCGGTCGAGCCGTCAATCGAGAGGGTGTCCTTCCAGGTGAAGGTTTTGCCCTTGACGGTGATCTTGCGGTTCTTCTCGTCGATCTGGATTTCACCCGCACCGGCGACGCAGCAGCGTCCCCAGCCACGCGCGACGACGGCTGCGTGGGAGGTCATGCCGCCCGTCGAGGTGAGGATGCCCGCGGCGACGTGCATGCCGTCGATGTCCTCGGGGCTGGTTTCCTTGCGGACGAGCAGGACCTGTTCGCCGTTGTGGGCGCGATCGACGGCCTCGGCGGCGGTGAAAGCAAGCTTGCCGACGGCCGCACCCGGTGAGGCGGGCAGCCCCATCGTGAGCACCGTCGCCGCCTGCTTCGCCTTGGGGTCGAAGCTGGGCAGCAGCAACTGCGTCAGGTCGTTGGCGGGCACGCGGAGGATGGCCGTCTTCTTGTCGATCAGCCGTTCCTTCACCAGGTCGCAGGCGATCTTGACCGCCGCGGCGCCGGTGCGCTTGCCGGTTCGGGTCTGCAGCATGTAGAGCTTGCCGCGTTCGATGGTGAACTCGATGTCCTGCACTTCGCGGTAGTGCTTTTCGAGGATCGTCTTGATTTTCAGCAGTTGCGCGTGGACCTTCTTGTTCCACTTGGGCATCTGCTCGACGGGCAGCGGGGTGCGGATGCCGGCCACGACGTCCTCGCCCTGCGCGTTGATGAGGAATTCGCCGTAGAACTTGTTTTCGCCGGTGGACGGGTTGCGGGTGAAGGCGACACCTGTGCCCGAATCCTCGCCCATGTTGCCGTACACCATCGACTGCACGTTGACGGCGGTACCCTTGAGGCCGCGGATGTTTTCGACCTCGCGGTAGCGGACGGCGCGGGGCTGCATCCAGCTCTTGAACACCGCTTCGATGGCGAGTTCAAGCTGCTTGAGCGGGTCCTGGGGGAACTCGCTGCCGGTGTTCTTCAGGTAGACTTCCTTGTAGGCGGCGCACAGCTCGATGAGCCCCTGCGCGGGCACATCGGTGTCGAGCTTGGCGTTGTAGCGCTTCTTGATCTTGTCGAAAGCTTCCTCGAAGTGGTGGTGGTCGACGCCCATGACCACGTCGCCGTACATGTTGATGAGTCGGCGGTAGGCGTCATAGGCGAAGCGTTCGTTGCCGGTGGCGTTGGCGATGCCGGTGACGGAGTTGTCGTTGAGGCCCAGATTCAGGATGGTGTTCATCATGCCGGGCATGGAGACGGCAGCGCCGGAGCGGACGGAGACGAGCAGCGGGTCGGTGCTGTCGCCGAACTTCTTTCCCAGTTCCTTTTCGAGGGTGTTGATCGACTTGGCGACCTGTTCGATAAGGCCGGCGGGCAGTTTGCGGCCGGACTTGTAGTAGAGGTCGCACACCTCGGTGGTGATGGTGAACCCGGGAGGCACGGGCAGGCCGATGGACGTCATCTCGGCGAGGTTGGCGCCCTTGCCGCCGATGAGTTCCTTCATCTTGCCGTTGCCATCGGTTCGGGTCTTGCCGAAGTAGTAGCAGAGTTTGGCGGACTTGCCGCTGCCGGAGCGGGTGGTGGTCCGCGTGGTGGTCTTCTTGCTAACGGTCCGTGCGCGTTTCTTGGCCATAGTCGCTTCAATCCTCTGCTGTTGTTGTGTGATCCCGTTCCCCTGCGGCGGCAATCCCCGCACAGTCCCGCGATTCTATTGACTTGAGCCCAAGCGTCAAAACAGCGGCATTTCATCGCGTGGTCGGTGACGCGGCGCGGGGGTGGGCGGTATCCTCAAACAGCCATGCCTCAGGCGGACGACAACCCGGTGGTTCTGTGCCTGCGCTGTGGGCGCGAGCTGACCCCCGGCCGCAGCGATTTCTACGTAGTCCGCATCGAGTCGTACGCCGACCCGACGGCTCCGAACATCACGAGCGACGAACTGGCGGGGCGGGATCTGAAGGAAGACAACGCCTCCCTCGTCGAGGAACTGGGCGACTGCTCGGAGCAGGAACTGGTGGATGAGGTGTACCGGCAGATGACGATCCACCTGTGCGGCCCGTGCTATCGGCAGTGGATCGAGAACCCGGTGGGGTGAGGGGCGTGGTGGCGGCGTTGTCGTGGCGTCGTTACGGGAGAAGGTGTGCGATGGGTGGTCAAAGAACAACGCCGGCGGTTGGGCCGGCGCTGTCGTGATGTTGGCAATGCTTGCAGGATCAGGCCGCGCGACGACGGGCGACGCGGGTGATCTTGTAGGTGCGAGCCGTGGCGCCGGTGCGTGCCTTGGCGCGGGTCGTGGCGGGCTTTCGGCGAGCCGTCACGCGCGTCGTGGTGCGACGCTTGGCGGTGGCGGTGGTCGTCGTGCGGCGCTTGGCCTTGGGAGTCGTGGTGCGACGCTTCGCGGCCGTGGTCGTGGTCCGACGCTTGGCGGTGGTCGACGTGCGGCGCTTCGCCGTTGTCGAGGTGCGGCGCTTGGCCGTTGTCGCGGTGCGGCGCTTGGCCGTTGTCGAGGTGCGACGCTTCGCGGTGGTCGAGGTGCGACGCTTGGCGGTCGTGCTGGTTCGGCGCTTGGCGGTGCCGGTCGTGCGGCGCTTGGCCGAGGTCGAACGGCGCTTGGTGCTGCTCGTGCTTCGTGCCTTCACGGTCGTGGTCCGTCGCTTGGCCGTGGTGCGGCTGCTGCTGCGACGGGCTTTGGGCGTGCTGCGCGTGCGAGTGGAGGTGCTGCCGCGACGCGAAGTGGAAGTGCGACGTGCGCGGCTCGAACGGGACTGAGTGGCCATTGTGTGGCTCCTTAACAGGACAGGGCTCGCTTCAGAACGTTCATCCACGCAACCGTGCGCGGATCGCAAACCCGGTTGTTCGTTCGCAAACCCCAATCGGCCCCGTCTGGAGGTCCACTTAACCATCTGTGCCGAAATTTCCGGAAAAATACCGTTATCGGCCTCGCAAAGAGGCGATTTTTTGCGTTCTCCGCCAAACCCCCGCGCATTCAAGGAACTTCACCTGATGCATGCCGGGCGGGCATGCACCAGGTGAAGTCGGAACGCTTGCATCTATATCTGGCAGGTCAGCTCGAGCGCGGTCGGCCGGGGTTCAGCGTCTCCGCGAAGAACTCCCAGTCCGGTTGACCAGTTCGTGAATGCGGTTGTGCATGGTGCCCCATTCCGCGAACGCCTGCATGTTTGCCGGGTCAGCGTTGAGCCACCATTCCGGCGCCGCCACCTCGGCCGACGACAGCGCTTCGTCAAAGTAGAATTGAACAAGGTGGATGGTCGGCAATCATGCGGACGCCTCCAACCGTCGATGGATGCATTCGTGCAGCTCCTGCCTTCGCGCGGCAGGGCGTTGCAACGTTTGCGTTCCCTATTACCTTGTGAGCAACGGCGCGTATGACGCGCTGTTCTCAAAAAATGACAAATCTTGAACTAAACCGGGCTGGGGACGGTTTCGAGCACTTGTTGCATGACGCGCTGGGTGGTCGTGCCGTCGGCATCGTGCATGTACGTCTTGCTGATGACGCGGTGCGCGCAGACGGAGATGACGTTGGAGATAATGTCTTCGGGCACCACGTAGTCGCGGCGGTTGAGCAGGGCGGTGGCGCGGGCGGCGGCGGTGAGCGCCAGCGTGCCGCGCGGCGAAACGCCAACCTGCAACTGTTCGTTGTTGCGCGTGGCGTTGGCGAGTTGGATGATGTAGTCGATCAGGGCCGGGTCCACGTGCACCTTCTGCACCTGCTGCTGGAGTTGGACGAGGTCCTGAGCCGTCATCACCGGCTCGAGGTTGGCTAGCTGGGTGCGTGAGGGGTCCAGGTCGAGGATGCGGGCTTCATCCTCGGGGCTGGGGTAGCCGAGCTGGATGCGCATCATGAACCGGTCGAGCTGGTTTTCGGGCAGGAAGTAGGTGCCTTCGAACTCGAAGGGGTTCTGCGTGGCGATGACGAAGAAGGGGGCGACGAGGCGGCGGGTCTGGCCGTCGATCGACACCTGCCCCTCGTTCATGGCTTCGAGCAGGGCGGACTGGGTGCGGGGGGTGGTTCGGTTGATTTCGTCGGCGAGAATGACGTTGGCGAAGATGGGGCCGGGCTTGAAGGTGAACTCGGCCTGCTTCTGGTCCCAGATGGTGACGCCCAGGACGTCGGAGGGGAGCATGTCGGGGGTCAGTTGAATGCGGCTGAGCGAGCAGTCCAGACTTTTGGCCAGCGCCGTGGCGAGCACCGACTTGCCCACGCCCGGGACATCCTCGATGAGCACGTGACCGCGTGCCAGAAGGCACACGAGAATTTTCTCCACGGCTGCCTGGTTTCCGAGGTAGATTCGCTGGACGTTCGCGCGCAGTCGTTCGAGGCGATGCATCGCGGCGAAGTATAGCAGAAGCCCGGGTCACAAGGGGCGAGTCCGACGAGGGACGCAGGCTGGGTTTGGGACGGGTGGCGGCGGCGGGAGGGCGGCGATGGGGCGGCCCGGGCGTGTTCTTTTCGAGCGCTCTTTACGGATTCAGGACCCGGTGGCCGATACAATAGTAGTACACGCACCGGTCGGTTGCGTTCAGGTTATGTTATCGGGCATTTTCGGTGATCGGGGGGACGATCGCCTTCGGAAGTCGTGAGTGGAATTCGAACGTCTGAACCAACTCATCACCCGCATCAACAGCTATCCGCCGCACGAGATACTGCTGGAGGTTGTGATTTTGTGGGTGGTGGTGTACCTGGTGTTCCGCTTCCTGCGGGGCACGCGCGGCGCGCGCGTCATCAAAGGTGTGGCGATGCTGCTGGTGATGACGACGCTGATCATCAAGGTGCTCGCGGGGGAAAGCGCGTTTGAACGGCTGAACTTCCTGTACAGCAACTTCCTGACGTTTGCTTCGCTGGCACTGGTCGTGGTGTTCCAGCCGGAGATCCGCCGGGCGCTGACACGGCTGGGCGAGGCCCGGCTGTTCCGCGGCGAGCGGCTGCGCAAGGCGCGGGTGATCGATGAGGTGATCGAGTCGATCGCCTACCTGAGCAAGAACAAGATCGGGGCGATCATCGCCTTCGAACGGCAGGTCGGGCTCGACGGGATCATCGAGGCGGGGACGCGGCTGGACTCGCTGGTGAGCAAGGAACTGCTCAACACGATCTTCTGGCCGGGCAGCGCGTTGCACGACATGGGCGTGGTCATTCAGGGCGACCGGGTGATTGCGGCGGGGGTGCAGTTCCCGCTGGCGGACGGCGAGGGGTTCAGCAGCGAACTGGGCTCGCGCCACCGGGCGGCGATCGGGCTCAGCCAGGAATGCGATGCGCTGATTGTTGTGGTCAGCGAGGAGACGGGCACGATCAGCGTGGCGGAGCGCGGCCAATTGATCCGCAACCTGACGATCGATCGGCTTCGGTCGCAGTTGACGCGCGGGCTGGGGCAGATCGATATGCCCGAACCGCGCGATGAAGGCGGCTCGGACGCCGGGGATGACGAAAAAAAAAACCGCCCATAACGCCGCAGTACTCGCTGGCGAACGTTGAGTGAGGCGATGCGGTGGGGCTGCACTGACGGTGGAACGTCAGCGTTGCGAGGCTGGAATGGTCAATGCCGTCGATTGGGCGATGGCACGTGTCGATGAACCGTTATGTGGGACAAGATTGAAACATATATTGTGGTGACGGTCATCGCCGCGCTGATCTGGCTGTATGCCGAAGGCGAGACGGTCAAGACGTATGAGGTGCCGGTGCAGGTGCAGTTCGTCTCTCCGCCGGGGCAGGATCTGTTGATCGAGCCCTCGGCGGTGGTGCCGGTGCGCATGACGATCCGGTCATCGGCGAGCCAGTATACGCTGCTCAAGCGGATGCTCGATGAAGAAGGGCCGATCCGCATTCCGGTGGAGGACACGCAGGGCGTGGAGCGGATGGAAACGCTCCGCGATCGGCTGCTGTCCGGCCCCATTGGTGATTTGAGTCTGACCATTGAAACGACGGATCCCGCATCGATCGGGTTGCGGACGGAGCAGCGGGTCGAGGTGACGCTGCCGATCGAAGTGGTGACGGGCGACCTTCGGCTCACCGGTGCGCCATCGTTCGAACCGAGTCAGGCGGTGGTGTCGGCACCGGCGAGTTTGGCGGACAAGGTGCGGGGGATGAAGCTGCGGGCTGATCTGAGCGCTGCGGGCGATGCCGGTTCGTGGGAGCCGAACGTTCCGCAGGAGGTGCTGGTGCCGCTGACGTTGCCCGAGCCGGTGGCGAACGCGGAGGTGGTTCCGAACCGTGCGCGGGTGCGGTTCACGATTGATCGTCGCACGACGACGCTGACACTGCCGCGCGTGCCGCTGTACGTTTCCGCGCCGCCTTCGCTGCTGGAGCGGTTCGACATTGTGGTGCCGGAGGAAAGCCGCTTTGTGCGCAACGTGGTGCTCAAGGGGCCTGCGGATGCGATCGCGCGAATCGAGTCGGGCGATCAGCAGGTTGCGGCCGTGCTGGTGTTCACCAGCAGCGATGAGTTGCGATCTCCCTCGGACCGAAAGCTGCCCGAGCTTCGGCTGCCGAGCAATGTGACGGTCGATTCGCCGCTGGAGCGGGTGGAGTATCAGGTGGTTCGTCGGTTGGCGACCACGCCGGCCAACCCGCCGGTGCCTTCCAACGCGTCGGACCTGCCGACGCCGGCTCCATTCGACCTGGATGCGTTCGTTCCGGGGCGTTCCGCGGGGGACGATGAATGAAGAAGCTGGTGCGGGGTGTGGATATCGCCGGTCGACAACGGTAGGATCGCACGTCTCGCCGCGGTAAGGACCGTTCGGCGGTGAGATGAAAGGACCCGGTGATGAGCACCCCCGCGACGACCACGTCCGCGGCTTCGCCCGCAGACGTGAAGCGTTACTGCCACGACCTTGCGACCCGCGCCCAATCGGCCGGTCGCCTTCTCAGCGCCAGCAGCGGTGCTGTGCGTGCGGCCGCCCTGCATCAGGTGGCGCAGCTCATCGGCGAACGCGCCGAAGCCATTGAACAAGCCAACGCCCGTGATCTTGCCGCCGCCCGTGACGCCGGACTCGCCGATGCGATGGTCGATCGGTTGAAGCTGGATCGCGGCCGCATCGACAAGATCGCTCAATCCGTCCGGCAGATCGCTGATCAGGTGGACCCGGTGGGGCAGGTGATCGAGGGATACGTTCGGCCGAACGGTCTGCGGCTGGAAAAGGTGCGCGTGCCCATCGGCGTGGTGCTCATCATTTATGAGAGCAGGCCCAACGTCACCAGTGACGCGGCGGCGCTGTGCATCAAGAGCGGCAACGCGGTGATCCTCCGCGGCGGCAAGGAGGCGATTCATTCGAATGCGGCGCTTGCCGCGTGTGTGCGGGATGGGTTGGCGCAGGCGGGGCTGGATCCTGATTGTGTGCAGCTTGTCGAGACCACCGACCGTGCTGCGGTGACGGAGTTGTTGCAACTGGAGGGATTGATTGACCTGGCGATTCCGCGCGGCGGCGAGTCGCTGATCCGGGCTGTCGTGCAACAGGCGCATATCCCCGTAATCAAGCATTACACGGGCAACTGCCATGTGTACGTTGATGCGGAGGCGGATGATGACATGGCGGTGGCGATCTGCATCAACGCCAAGACGCAGCGGCCCGGTGTGTGCAACGCGGCGGAAACGCTGCTGGTGCATGCCGATGCGGCGAAGCGCGGACTCCTGAAGCGCATTGTCGAAGCGCTGGCGGAACGCGGCGTGGAGGTGCGCGGCGATGAGCGTACCTGCGCGGTCTTCCCGAATGCCCGACCCGCCACGGAGGAGGACTGGGCGACCGAGTATCTCGATCTGGTGATGGCGGTGCGCGTCGTCGACAGCCTCGATGAGGCGGTGGCGCACATCAACCGTTATGGATCACGTCACACCGACGCGATCGTCAGTCGGTCGATCGTCGCGGCCGATCGATTTGTCCAGACAGTCGATTCCGCCAATGTGTTTGTTAACTGTTCCACGCGATTCAGCGACGGCGGTGAATACGGCCTTGGCGCGGAGATCGGCATCAGCACCGACAAGCTCCACGCGCGCGGCCCGATGGGCGCAGCCGACCTGACGACCTACAAATGGATTGCCCGCGGCAACGGGCAGGTTCGCACATGATGACCAACCCCCATGCCCGAATCGGAATCCCGCCAGCCCGGACGCCAGCCATTCAATTGGTTTGTTTCGATCTGGGGCGCGTGCTCATTGAGATCTGTGATGGCTGGGAGGATGCCTGTCGGGAAGCGGGGGTGACGTTTCCGGTGTGCCTGGGGGAGATGGATCGGCGGCAGCGCATGGTTGATCTGGCGCTGGAGCATGAAACCGGCCGCATCGATGCGGGCACGTTCGATCGTGAGATGGCGCGGTTGCTGGGGATGTCGCCCGAACAGGTGGCGGCGGTGAGCTGTGCGTGGCTCAAATCGCCGTGCCCCAATATCGAGTGGCTCATCGATGCGGTGCGGCAGTCCGGCGTCGCCACCGCATGCCTTTCCAACACCAACGATCGGCACTGGCGCATGATGTCGGGGCAGGTCGACAGCCCCGCACGTTTGCCCGTCGATCGGCTGGATCATCACTTTGTCAGCTACGTGATTGGCGCGATGAAGCCTGATCCGGCGATCTATGCGCACGTGGAGGAGGCGACGGGGGTGGCTCCGCATCAGATCGCGTTTTTCGATGATCTCCCCGACAACGTCGACGCCGCCCGCCGCCGCGGCTGGTACGCCCGCCGCATCACCCCGGAGATGGACTCGGTGTCGCAGATGCACGAGGCGCTGGTGGAATGGGGGGTGCTGCGGTAGTGAAAATGTTATTGAAACGTTCTCCTTGGGGTTGTAGCATTCACGAGGTGCTCCATGGACCGTGAAGCGATTCTCCAGCATATTTCGATCGATCCGGCCGTGTGCTTTGGGAAAGCATGCGTGCGTGGTCGCCGTATTTGGGTGTCGCTTGTACTGGACCTGTTGGCAACGGGCATGTCAATCGAGGATGTGAAGCGCGAATATGACCTGACCGACGCGCAGATTCGCGCATGCCTTGCATACGGGGCGGAGATGGCGCGGGGTCGACATCTGGACATTCCCATGGAGCGTCGTGCATCGTGAGCACACGCATCAAATTGGATGAGAATCTTGGCGCTTCTCTCGCGTCGCTGTTTCGGGATGCGGGACACGACGTGGAGACCGTCAAGAGCGAAGGGCTGCTCGGTGCCGCGGATCGCGACCTCATCGAGATATGTCGTCAGGAAGACCGCTGTCTCGTCACGCTGGACATGGATTTCGCGAACCCGCTGGTTTTTGACCCGCGTCGGTATGCGGGCATCGCGGTGCTGCGCGTTCGGCCCGGTTGCCGTTGGGAGGATCTGGTGCTTTTGGCACAGACGTTGATTCGCTTCCTCGCCACCACGCCGGTGCGTGGTCACCTATGGGTTGTTCAACCCGGCCGATTGAGGGAGTACTCGTCTGAGGATGACGACGGCTTTCAGGAGCTGTGATTTCCCCCTGTCCCGCTTTCGCCTATCATTCGGCGGTTTCCTGCGTTTCAAGGATGAGTGTTTCGCATGACCGCAACGCCTGTATCGTCTGCTGATCTGTCGGTTCCGCCGGTTCGGGTTTCCCGGGTGGAGGTGCGCCCGCGTGCCGGGGAGCCGGACCCTGTCGCCGCCGCGGCGCTCGCCGATGCCCGTCAGCATTTCGGGTCAGTGACGGCGGTCCGTTCGGCACGGGTGTACCTCATCGAGGGGCCGCTGTCCGACGCCGCGGTCGAGCGCATCGCGCAGGAGCTGCTTGCCGACCCGGTGAGCCAGACCGCCACCGTGGGGGTGGCACCCGCCGGTGATGGCGTTGCCCTTGTCGAGGTGCACTACAAGCCGGGCGTGATGGATCCGGTGGCCCAATCGACGCAGGACGCCATCGTCGAAATGCTCGAGGGCATCGCCGCGGATCAGGTGTCGGTGCGCACCGGCGTGCGGTACGACCTGGAAGGCGTCGGCGCGTCGATCGAGCAGCTCGAAGCGTTTGCCGCACGATACCTCGCCAACCCGGTGATTCAGGAAATTCACGTTACGCCCTTTACGCCTGATGCTTTTCCGCACGGGCATGAGCAGGCGTTTCGGTTGACGCACGTGCCGTTGCGCGATCTGGATGATGAAGCGCTGATGAAGCTGTCGCGCGAAGCGCACCTGTTTCTCAGCCGGGATGAGATGGTCGCCATCCGCGATTACTACCGCGCGCTCCCCGATGGACGGGAGCCGACGGACATCGAACTGGAAACGCTCGCCCAGACATGGAGCGAGCATTGCGTTCACAAGACGCTCAAGGCGACGATCCGCTATCGCGATGAGGCGGCCGATGCCTCAGCTTCCGGTACATCTTGGCACGATCGCCCGGGACATGAGGTGCACGATGATGGCTCGGTGACGATCCACAACCTGCTCAAGAACACGATCGCCGCCGCCACGCGGAAGCTGATGTCCGAGCCGCCGCACAACGAATGGTGTGTCAGCGTGTTCGTCGACAACGCGGGCATTGTGCGTTTTGACGATGAGGATGCGGTGTGCATCAAGGTGGAAACGCACAACCACCCCAGCGCGATCGAGCCGTACGGCGGCGCGGCGACGGGGATCGGCGGGTGCATCCGTGACGTGATGGGCACGGGCCTTTCCGCCAAGCCGATCGCCAACACCGATGTGTTCGCCGTGGCGTGGAAAGAGCAGCAGGAATCCGGTGACACGGACGCCGCACTGCCCAAGGGGGTCATCCACCCGCGACGGATTCTGCAGCAGGTCGTGGCCGGTGTGCGCGACTACGGCAACCGCATGGGCATTCCCACCGTGAACGGCGCGGTCGTCTTCCACGACAACTATCTGGGTAACCCGCTTGTTTTCGCCGGGTGCATCGGCATTATCCCGCTCGATAAATGTTTCGGTGCGCCCAAGCCGGGCGACCGCATCATCGCGTTGGGCGGCGCGACCGGTCGCGATGGCATCCACGGCGCAACATTTTCCTCAGCCGAACTCACCGACACGCACGCCGATGAGTTTTCCCATGCCGTGCAGATCGGCAACGCCATCACGCAGAAGAAGACGATGGACGTCATTCTGCAGGCACGCGATTACGTGCATGAGGACGGCGTGTCCCAGCCGCTCTTCCACGCGATCACCGACTGTGGTGCGGGTGGCTTCTCCAGTGCGGTGGGCGAGATGGGCGAAAAGCTCGGTGCGCGCGTGACGCTCGAAAAAGCCCCGCTCAAGTACGCCGGCCTGACCTATACGGAAGTGTGGATCTCCGAAGCTCAGGAGCGCATGGTGCTCGCCGTTCCGCCTGAGCATATCGACAAGCTCGGGGCGTTGTGTGCCGCCGAAGACGTGGCGATGTGTGATCTGGGCGAGTTCGGCTGCACAACGGAATCCGGCGAACCGCAGCTCGTGCTCACGTGGCACGGCAACGAGGTGGGGCGACTGTCCATGCATCTGCTGCACGAAGGCATCCCCATGCCGACGCGCGATGCCACGTGGAAGCCGGGCGAAGCGCCAGCCGACACGCTGCGCCGTTCGCAGGCGACCAGGAACGACCGTTCGCTGTCCGACACATTGCACACGCTGCTGGCGCACCCGAACATCGCATCCAAACACTGGATCATCCGCCAGTACGACCATGAAGTGCAGGGCGGGTCGGTAATCAAGCCGCTCGTCGGGCCGGAGCAGGATGGCCCCAGCGATGCGGCGGTGATTCGGCCGAAGCTCTCGAGCAATCGCGGCATCGCGGTGGGTTGCGGGCTGCAGCCGTACCTCAGCGAAACCGCCGCCGACGCGGGGCTTGCCCTGGATGGCGATTCGTATTGGATGGCACTGGCGGGCATCGATGAAGCGGTGCGCAACGTGGTGTGCGTCGGGGCTGACCCGCAGCGAATTGCAATTCTCGATAACTTCTGCTGGCCCAAGTGCGACGACCCGCGACAACTCGGCGCGCTGGTGCGTGCCGCGGAGGCGTGCTACGACGGGGCGCTTGCGTATCGCACGCCGTTCGTTTCGGGCAAGGACTCGCTGAGCAACCAGTTCACAACGGAAGATGGCCGCATCATCGCGATTCCACAGACGCTGTTGATTACCGCGCTGGGGATTGTGCCCGATGTGCTGCGCAGCCGAACGATGGACGCCAAGGCCGCGGGCAACGTGCTGCTGCTCGTGGGTGAGACGACATCGGCAACGGGTGGTTCGCACCTGCGCAGCGTTGGCATCGGCGCGGGCGATCCGTTCGTGCCGCGCGTTGACCTCGTCCAGGGCCCCGCCAATGCCCGGGCGGTGGCGGACCTCATCGCCGCGGGACTCGTGCGGTCGGCACACGACTGCTCGGACGGCGGCGTTCTCGTGGCGGCGGCGGAAATGGCCTTCGCCGGCCGCGTGGGGCTCGACGTCGAACTCGACGGCGTGCCCACGGCGGCCGCGCTCGATCACACCGTCGCCGCGTTCGCCGAAACGCCCAGCCGCTATCTGCTGGAAGTCGCGCCGGGTGATCTGGACGCCGTTGTTCGCAAGCTGCGCGACGCCAACGTTCGCTTCGGCCAGATCGGCAGGTTCGCCGACCACGATCGGCTCACCGTCCGCACCGCCAGCGCGGGAAGGATTCTGGACGAATCCCTCGACGCCCTGCGCCAAAGCTGGCTCGGCACGCTCGACTGGTAAACCCGGCGTCGTCACTTACGCGAACCCCGAAACCACACCCGACGTTCATCACAGCCCGCGCTGTGACTTCGCCGTCACCGCGCCGTTCACGAATGTCACCGTGATCTGTCTGCCCTCATCGTCGCGCCACACCGCGACGCTTGCGTTCGCCTCCACGCCGGGCAACGACACCCCGCCGCTGTCGACCTCGTCGGGCTCGCCCAAAATGTCGCGAACCTGCTGTTCGGTCATGCCGGTTTCGATTCGGTCGTAGTTGGCGCGGGTGATACTCTGGCCGCAGCCAGCCAGCGTCACCGCCATAACGCACAGCATCCACACGACGCTCGCCGTTTTCGCCTGCCGCATGATCTGTCTCCCGTCGCAAGGTTCCCCGAACGGGTGCAATCCGCGTGCCCGATGCCGCCCCGCGATCCGCCACGCTTCCTATAATCCTCCTCATGGCTGCACCCAACGCTCCGGATAACACGCTCTACCTCATCGACGGCCACGCGCAGATCTTCCGCGCCTACTACGCCATCCGCACGCCGATGACCAGCCCCGTCACTGGCGAGCCCACCGGCGCGGTCTTCGCCTTCACCGGCATGATGCTCAAGCTGTTCGAGCAGTTCCATCCCAAGTACGTCGTGATGGCGATTGACACCGGCGGCAAAACCCACCGCGATGAACTCTACGAACATTACAAAGCCACCCGCGAAGCCACCCCCGACGATTTCGCGCCCCAGGTCGAACGCATCCTCGAAATCACCCGCCTTTTCGGCGTGCCCATCTTCGGCAAGGAAGGCGCGGAAGCCGATGACATCATCGCCACCATCACCCGCGAGATCCTCGAGGACCCGCGCTACAACGATGTGCGTATCCGCATCGTCTCCAAGGACAAGGATCTGGAGCAACTGCTCAGCGATCGCGTGACGATGTTCGACATCCACACCGACACGACGATCGATGTCGCCAAACTCGCTGAAACCAAGGGTGTGCGGCCTGATCAGGTCGTCGACATGCTCACCCTCATGGGCGACACGGTGGATAACATCCCCGGCGCGGCAGGCATCGGCCCCAAGACCGCGGCGATGCTCATCCAGCAGTTCGGCACGATTGAAAACATTTACGCCAACATCGATCAGATCAAAGGCAAACGCCGGGAAAACCTCGAAGCATTTCGCGAGCAGTGGCCGCGTTCGCGTGAGTTGATCAAACTCAAGTTCGACGTCGACATCGACTTTGATCTGGACAAGGCGCGCATCGGCGCGATCGATGCCACCGCGTTGCGGCGCATCTTCACCGATCTGGGCTTTCGTCGGCACGTGCGTGATCTGGACAAGCTGCTTGAGCCGGCTGCACAGCAGCAGGAGACGGCTGTGAGCGCAAGCGCCGCCACGGGTGCCGCCGGTGGGTTTGTGGGGGGTCTTTTCGACAGTCACGCCGCGCTCGCCGACCGCGCCATTGAGCAGGCCGCCGCCGCGGGGCTCACCACCGCCAGCGACTGCGACTACCGCGCCATCACCACACAGGCGGAACTCGATGAGCTTCGCGACACGCTTGCCCGGCAGAAGATGTTCAGCTTCGACACCGAAACCATCGGGCTGGGGCACGACAAGGAACTGTGCGGCCTGAGCTTCGCGTGGGAAAAAGGCTGCGGCGTGTACGTGCCCATCTGCTCGCCCGATCCCAAAGCGCACCTCGACAAGAAGGCTGTGCTCGAAACGCTGCGCCCGGTGCTTGAAGATCCGAACGTCGAAAAGTGCGGGCACAACCTCAAGTACGACCTGCTCGTGCTTCGTCATGCCGGAGTCAACGTGACCGGCGTGCGATTCGACACCATGATTGCCTCGCATCTCGTCGGTTCGCCCAGCCACAGTCTGGACACGTTGGCGCGGTCGCTGCTTAAGCATGAGGTGATCTCGATCAGCAGGCTCATCGGCGAGCGCGGCCGCGGGTTGAAACAGAAGACGATGGACCAGGTGGAGCTTGACGCCATCGCGCCCTATGCCGCCGAAGATGCGGACATGGCGCTGCGGTTGTGCGAGACGTTCACGCCGCAGCTCAAGGCGATGGGGCTTGAGCATCTGGCGCGCGAGGTGGAGATGCCGCTCGTCGAAGTGCTTGCCGACATGGAGTTCAACGGCATCCGCGTCGACCCCGACGAACTGGAGCACCAGAAGAATCAACTCGTCAAACGCATCGATGAACTGCGTGACCTCATCTATGAGAAAGCGGGTGGGCCGTTCAACATCGATTCGCCGCGACAACTGGGTGAAGTGCTCTTCACCAAACTGCAGTTGCCGGTCATCAAGAAAACCAAGACCGGCGCATCGACCGATATCGAGGTGCTCGAAGCGCTGGCGGAGCTTGATGACCTCACCCCCGAGCAGGCGGCGGCACCCAGACTCATCGTCGAGTATCGTCAGCTCACCAAGCTGGTGAACACGTATCTGGAGAACCTGCGCGAGTCGATTCACAAGCGCGATGGTCGCGTGCATGCCACGTTTCATCAGACCGGCGCGGCGACGGGTCGGCTTTCCTCCAGTGGGCCGAACCTTCAGAACATTCCGATCCGCACCGAACTGGGTCGGCAGATTCGCAAGGCGTTTGTTGCGGAGCCGGGCCACGTGCTGATTTCCGCGGACTATTCGCAGATCGAGCTGCGCATGCTGGCGCATCTCAGTGGCGATGCTGCGCTGCATGAAGCGTTCGCGAGCGATCAGGACATTCACGCCGCCGTGGCCGCGCGGGTCTTTCACATCGATCCCGATGCCGTCACCGCTGAACAGCGGGTGCACGCCAAAACGATCAACTTCGGCATCATTTACGGGGTGACGCCGTTCGGTTTGGCGCGGCGTATTGAAGGTTTGGATTTGGAAGGCGCCAAGACGCTCATCGCCGACTACCGCAAGCGGTTCAGCGGGATCGATGCGTTCCTCAAGCGGTGCATCGATCAGGCGATTCAGGAAGGTTACGTTACGACGATCCTCGGCCGCCGCCGCGACATTCCGCAGATCACCTCACGCAACCCCAACACACGCAGCCTCGGCGAACGGCTGGCGATCAACACCGTTGTGCAGGGCAGCGCCGCCGACCTCATCAAGCAGGCGATGGTCAACCTGCATCGCCGCATCCTGCGTGAGAACCTGCCGATGAAGCTGCTGTTGCAGATTCACGACGAACTGGTGCTCGAATCGCCCGAAAGCGAAGCCACCCGCTGCGCCGCCATCGTCCGCGAGGAAATGGAATCGGCCATGCAACTGGACATCCCCCTCAAAGTCGAACTGGGCACCGGCCCCGACTGGCTCAACGCGAAGTAGGAAATTTCGCGACACGAGCGACGAGGCGCCACACGTCATGCGCGCTCAAATGGCGGTTCGTAGCGCGATTGAACTGTTCGACTACGCGATCAAACTCTGGTGTGTACGGAAGACGATCACGCTGTCCCACGGTCCCCGCACTTTGCGCAATGAGGTCGAACAGCAATTCTGTTTCTGATTCCGAAAGTACTATCGGCATCCGATCTGACCGGCCCAACGAAGGCATGCGGCCGGCTTTACGCAGGTTCAGGACGCGATGAAAAAGGTCTGCGTACTCGCGTTGATCACCGATTTCGCGTTGTCGCCGTACGAGTTCGTCGAACGCGTCGGTATAGGGAAGATCGTCAATCGGTCGGCCGAGTTCGTACACAGTCTCAACCAGTCGCTGATCCTCGCGACTCAACGCGGGCGCTTCGTGGAAAAATCCTTGGTTTGCTTCACTGATCATGACAATACCCGCCTTTCAGCCGTTCTCGCAGCGGCATCCAAATCACGAAACAAACTTCTGGCGTTGATTTTCATCTCGTCGAGGTCCGACAATGCGGTCGATCTTTCCGTCGCCGGTATGTCGAAACGGTTGAGGGCTGATCCGAGGAGCGACTCTACGGTGGCTTCTATGGTATCAACCCGCAGCATCACGCTACGCTGTTCGAATGCTCGAGTATTGTATTGCTGGACTTCATCAGTCTCCAGAATCTCAATGGCATCGAGACTAGCCTGCTGAAACCGATCACGATCGAGAACCCAAATCGTTACCTCGCCTCCGCTTTGCCGTGCCTGCTCGAATGCGAAGTAAGCAGCAATGTATGGCGATTCCGTCCAATCCATTATCCGAGTGGGAAGTCCGTGATGGCGTGCCACATACTCCCAATGGAGATCGGCAAGGGGCCCTCGCCAGCGGCGGGTCAATCCCAATGCCTCATGCCTGAACTCCCGAAGCAACTCAGTCAGTAACTGATTACGTACATCGTCATTCGAAAATCGACGGACCCGGTCGAGCGTGGTTTCTAGCTTCCAATCAGCGCTTGAGTGACCGCGAAAGATCAGTTGCCGCCGACGCTCACTGGTAAGGACCGCATACTCAGTCAAACGTGTTTTGAACTCTGCCCAATCCCGGAGCTTCAACGTTGTACTCCCCCTAAGATGTCAGATGGATCGTCGGAAGTCGCTCAGCCATCGCCGAACATCTGTTTCAACGTTCTCATGGTCTAACGTATCCCCTCGCTCGATCTGTTGCAGCGCGTGTTCGATTCTTCGGCGAACGGCGACATGATACCGGATGCGATCCAGCGTGACATTATCAGGGAGGCGCGCTATCATCGCCAGAATCTGTTGTTTTGGGCTACTCATGGAGAGCCTCATGGATATCACTTGCTGATCGTCAGCGGGGTGATCTTTTCGACCTGGCCGGCGGCGATTTTGTCGAAGCCGCTGCCGAGTTTGCCGATGGGGTCGGGGGGGAGGATTTCGACGACTTTTTCGCCGAGTTTCGCTTCGCCGCGTTTGACCCGCTCCTGGAACTTCTTGCACTCGGCGAGCAGGGCGTCGAGGATCTCCTCTTCGGGCACGTTGGCGACCTTCTGTCCCTGCACGTAGATGATGCCGCGGCGGTCGCCGGCGAAGATCGCCACGTCCGCGCCTTCGGCTTCGCCCGGGCCGTTCACGATGCACCCCATGACCGCGACCTTGATGGGCAGCTCGATTTCCTCGCGCAGCTTCTGCCGCACCTGCTGGGTCAGCGTGAAGAGGTCGACCTGAATGCGGCCGCAGGTCGGGCAGGCGATCAGCTCCGCGCCGACGCGGGCTCGCAGCCCGAGGCAATAGAGCATTTCCAGCGCATCCTCGACCTCGTACACCGGGTCGTTGGCGTAGCTGATGCGCACGGTGTCGCCGATGCCCGAGGCGAGCAGATGGCCCAGCGGCACCACGCTGCGGATCGTGCCGGTTTCCTTCGGCCCGGCGTGGGTGACGCCCAGGTGCAGCGGGTAATCGAACCGCTTGGAGATTTCGGTGTACGCATCGATGACCAGCGTCGGGTCGATCGACTTGGCGCTGATGACGATGTCGTGGAAGTCGCGTTCGTGAAAGATCTCCAGGTATTCCTCGAGCTTGGAGATCATGATGGCGAGCATGTGGCCGTGCTTGTGCTCGCTGAACACGCCGCCGAGTTCCTTCATGCGTTTCTGCTTGTCCTTGCGTTCAACGATGGAGCCTTCGTTGACGCCGACGCGGATGGGGATGGCGCGTTCCTTGCACGCGTCGATGACCTTGAGCACCTGTTGGCGGTCGGAGATGTTGCCGGGGTTGAGGCGGATCTTGTGGACGCCGGCCTCGATCGCTTCCAGGGCACGCTGGAAGTGAAAGTGGACATCCGCGACGATGGGCACCTTCACCTGCGGGAGGATGTGGCGCAGGGCTTCGGTGTCCTTGCGTTCGGGGACGGCGACGCGCACGAGGTCCGCACCGGCGGCGGCGAGCTTGTTGATCTCGGCGACACAGGTGTCCACATCGTACGTGTAGCCGGCCGTCATCGTCTGCACCGCGACGGGGGCGTCCCCGCCGATGCGAACGATGCCGTGCTGCTGGTCACCGACTGTTACCTGGCGTGTTTTTCGTCGTGCGATCATTGCGTCAACTGCTTCACTATCAAGGCGTTCACCAAGGCGTGCCGTGCAGCGCCCAGCGGCGCACCAACCGGCTGCAAACCCGTAGTATAGCGTGCCGGCCGCCGGGGCCGCAGCGGTGAGGGTTGCGGAGGGGTTGGGGGTTCGTGTTCTATATGGTACACGCCCGCTGAAGGGGCGTGCCGAGGGAGGTGGTTGTGGCGCATGCGACGTTTGACGTGATTGTGGTGGGCGCGGGGACGATGGGGGCGGCGACGTGCTATGAGCTGGCGCGGCGGGGCGTGCGGGTGCTGGGGCTTGAACGCTTCGACATTCCCCACAGCCGCGGGGCGCATCACGGGTTCTCCCGCCTGATCCGGCTGGCGTATTTTGAGCACCCCGATTACGTCACGCTGCTGGCCCGCGCGTACGACAACTGGGAACGGCTGGAACGCGACACGGGCGAACAGACGCTGTTCCTCACGGGCGGGCTTTACCTCGGCCGGGAGGACAGCGAACTGGTGGCCGGCTCGTTGCGGGCGGCACGTGCGTATGACCTGCCGCACGAAATGCTCGACCATGCCGCGGTGCGTCAGCGGTTTGGGCAGTTCCATGTGCCGGCCGACATGGTTGGCTTCTTCGAGATGAAGGCGGGATTCGTCTCGCCAGCCCGGGCGATGCGCGGTTACGTCGACCAGGCGCTGCGGCACGGCGCGGAACTGCACGGCCACGAGCCCGTCATCGACTGGGATGCCAAGCCTTCGCGTGTGACGGTGCGAACCCATCGCGGCACGTATGAAGCGGGCCACGTGGTGTTTTGCGGCGGGGCGTGGACGGACCAGCTCGTACGTGATCTGGGCGTGCCGCTGACCGTGACGCGTCAGGTGCTGGGTTGGGTGTGGCCGCGTCAGCCCGATGCGTTCGCGCTGGGGCGGTTTCCGGTGTGGGCGCTGGATGCGAATCCAGCCGGGGCGTTCCGCGGCATTCACTACGGCTTTCCAATGGTGAAACAGGAGCCGGGACTGAAGATCGCGCTGCACTATCCAGCCGAAACGACGGATCCGGATGCGGTGCGGCGGGATGTGCAGCCGGGCGATGAGGCGACGTTCCGCCCGATGTTGGCATCGCTCCTGCCCGAAGGTGATGGGCCGTTGCTGGCGGTGCGCACGTGCCTCTACACCAACAGCCCCGACGGGCACTTCATCATCGATCGGCACCCGGCTTACGGCAACGTCACCGTGGCATGCGGGTTCAGCGGGCACGGCTTCAAGTTTGCCAGCGTGGTGGGTGAGGTGCTGGCGGACCTCGCGGCCGATGGTGCGACGACGCTGCCGATCGGGTTTCTCGGGTTGGATCGGTTCGGCGGCGCGGGCGCGTGAATGCGGCGCGTCAATGCGGTTCACCGCGAACGCGATCGAGCAGCGGCGGCAGTTCGATGAGCCGGTCGATGCGCGGGGTGTTGTCGTTGGGCAGGCGATGGTGGCGGATGTGCATCGGGCGTTTCCAAATGGGCAGCAGGCCGGCCCGTCGAGCGCCGAAGATGTCCGCGTGGAGGTTGTCGCCGATGAACACCGCCTGCGGCGCGGCAACGCCGATGCGATCGAGCGCGGCATGAAAGATGCGACGATCCGGCTTGCGGTAACGCACATCGCAACTGTAAATCCGGTGCGGGAAGTATTGCAGCAGGTCCAGTTGCTCCAGGTGCGCATCGAGCACATGGCCCGGCACGAACGTGTTGCTGACCAGGCCGAGTTGGTAACCCTGATCGCGCAGTTGGCGCAGCACCTGCCGTGTGCCCGGTTCGATGGTGGCGATCTCCGCCAGCGGGCTGTACCAGGCGTGCATCAACTGACGATAGAACGCGGCGTTGCCCTGCAGCCAGAGCTTGCGGCAGGCACGGCGGATCGATCGCTCCGCGTTCATCTCGCGACGCAGCAGCATCTGCTTGAAAAACCCCCAGTACATCGCGAACCACTGGTGCAGGTAGTACCGGCGGAAATCGGGCATGCGCTGCTGCCTTGCCGCCCACATGCGGTAGGTGCGCTGGGCCGCACGACGGAAGAGCGCGGCACGGTCGATCGGGCCGAACTGAATCACCGTGTCGCCAAGATCAAACAGGATGGCACGCAGCGCGGACATGCGAATCGGTTGCGTCAATTGACTCGGCATCAGGTTCAACGGAATGCGTCACGCATACGCTTCGTACAGCACCGTCACCGGATGAACCACACGTAATGGTATGCCCAGTCGGTCAGCTTCGGATTGAATCTGCATGGCGCAGCCGACGTTGCCGGTGACACACATCGATGCGCCGGTCGCCTGAATGTGGCGCAACTTGCGTTCGGCGAGTTGCCGTGCCATCTGCGGCTCGGCGAGGTTGTACGTTCCCGCAGCGCCGCAGCACATGTCCGACTCGGGCAGAGGGATCAGCTTCAAGCCCGGCACCGCCTCGAGCAATTGACGCGGTGGGGCGGTCACCTTCTGAGCATGGGCAAGATGGCACGCATCGTGGTAGGTAACCGTCCTATCCAGCGATCGCGTCGGGGGTTTGAGGCGAAGTTCGACCAGCAGTTCGCTGATGTCGCGGTTGATGCGAACGAACGCTTCGGCCTGCTGGGCATAGTTGGCATCGTCGCGCAGCAGGTGGGCGTAATCCTTGAGCATCGCGCCACAGCCAGCCGCGTTGTTGACGACGTAATCCACGTTGGCGGCGGTGAACGCATCGATGTTCGCTTTGGCGAAGTGCATCGCTTCATCGATGTGGCCGCCGTGGTGGTGCAGCGCGCCGCAGCATCGCTGATCGTGCGGCACGACGACATCGCACCCGGCAAGCTGCAACAGGCGGATCGTCTGGCGGTTGACATCCTGAAACAGCACGCTGCCGACACACCCGGCCAGCAGTCCGACCACCGCGCGCGGCTTTCCATCCACCAGAGCATCGCGATCGGCGGGATACCGCTGCGCCAGACGCGTTTCCCACAACGGCCCGTGCGACGGCAGCATCTGCTGCATCTTCGCAAGCTGCAGCGGCAGAAGTCTGCCCGTGGCGGCGACGAGCGGCTTCCACAACCCCAGCTTCTGCAGCAATCGCGGCACGAGCATGGCCAGTTTCAAACGCGTGGGATAGGGAAACACGCGATAAAACATGGTGTGAATGAACCGATCAAGCAGCGACGGTTTCTTCAGTACGTTCAGCTTCGCGCGCGTTTCCTCGATGAGTTCGTGATACACCACGCCGGAGGGGCAGGCGGTTTCACACGCGCGGCAGTCCAGGCACAAATCCAAATGACGCACGACCGCATCGGTGGGGTCGATGACACCGTCGGCGAGCCCCTTCATGAGGAAGATGCGGCCGCGGGGCGAGTCGGCTTCCAGACCGTTCTCCGTGTAGGTCGGGCAGGCGGGCAGGCACAGGCCGCAATGCACGCAATCGAGCGCCCGGGAATAGGTGCGCTTGTCGAGCGACAGCACGGGCAGCGTCGTGCTGTCCCGGGGCGGCGGCGAGCCGAGGCCAGACACCTTGCGCGGAGTTGGAGAAGCGTTCGCGTTCATGGGCGGTTCAGTTCGTCGGGTGTGGCGTTGCCTCGGAGAAACCGGCCGGGGTTGAAAACGTTGTGCGGGTCCATCGTCGTCTTGAGGCGGCACAGCAGCGGATACTCACTGGGCAGCGGCGCGAAGGGTGCGATGCGTGCATCGTTGTCAGGCCGGTTGTACCAGACGCGGAAGCCGCGATGCTCTTCGATGATGCGGGCAAGCTGTTGATCGAGCGCGAGGGCGTGTTCGGCATCACCCTCACCGCCGATGAAGATGCACCCGTGCACCGGAAGCGCATCGATGCGCCATCCGCTGTCGCGGAGCGCTTCGCACGCTGCGCCGGTGGCGGCGGGGGGCGTCACCAGCTTGACCAATACCGATGCGAGCCGTCGCCAACGGCGTTCAGCCGTCCGCCGCGCCTCATCTTCCGCAAGCGTGCCGGTCAGCACGTTGCTCACTTTCGCGTGCGAACCGGCGAGGCGTTCCATGTGCTGCACCAACACCGCCTGCTGTGCGGCACATCCATCGGGCGTGTTGAAGTAACGGAACCGCGCCAGCCAGCGGTTGCCCTCTCGGTGGATCGACAATCCGGCAGGAGTCGCATCGGTGAGCAGCAGATCGGTGATGTGACGGCTGAGCGTGTCGGGTTCATCGAGTGTGACCTCGACGGTGCGCGCTTCCTCGGGAACGGCATACGTTCGCAGCGTCGCTTCGTACACGATGCCCAATTCGCCGAGACTGCCCACCATCAGTCGCGTCACATCGTAGCCGGCAACGTTCTTGACGGTGCGGCCGCCCACATGGATATCGCGTCCCACGCCATCGATGTAGCGCAATCCCAACAACAGGTCACGCACCGAACCGTATCCCGCACGCAATGGACCATACACCTCGTGCAGAATCACCTCGCCGACGGTCAGGTCGCTGTCGGCATCGAGTGGCAGGAACTGATTGGCGGCATGCAGCGCGGCGGCAATGTCACCGACCGTCGCCCCGGCGGCGAGACGCACGGCCAGATCGCGCGTGTAGTGCTCGATGATGCCATGACTGCCGGGCGTGACGGGTAGCGACAGCGGCTCATGCGATTGAGGCGGCGCGTGACCCAATCCCCGATGCGCAACGCCGTAATCCACCAGCGGTACACCCCGGGCGATCGCATCGCGCACGCGCTGCGCCAGCGCTTGGGGATCCGTGGTGTGACATGTTTCGGTGGGGGAGGGCATGGGGTTCGTAGGGAAGAGGGCGCAGGGCCTTGGGTCTGGTTCTGTTACATGGCTCCGCCGGGGGAGTTTGGGGTTAACGGGGTGAGCAGTTCGATTTCGATGCGGTCGCTGGGAATCAGCTTGCCATCGTTGAGTTGATGATCGGGGTCGAAGACTTCCTTGAGTCGGTTGAAGGTGTCCAGCGTATCGGGATTGAACATCTTTCGCATGAGCTTCAGTTTCTCGACGCCCACGCCGTGCTCGCCGGTGATCGTGCCGCCCACGCTGACGCAGTATTCGAGGATGGCGTAGCTGCAGCGCAGGGTGTTCTGCACCTGTTGCGGATCGTCCTCGTCGAACAGCATGATCGGGTGCACGTTGCCATCGCCGGCGTGAAAGACGTTGTGGATCGTCAGGTTGTGCTGACGTCCGATCTCGGCGATTTCACGCATGACCTGCGGCAGCATGGAGCGCGGCACGCACGCATCCTGGGTGCAGTAGCTGCGGCTGATTCGGCCGATCGCGCCGAACGTCTTTTTTCGGGCGCTCCACAGTTCCGCGCGCTGCTGTGGGTCGGAACATTGCTTCACTTCGGTCGCGCCGTTCTCGTGACACAGAAGCACGATGCGCGCCAGTTGTTCATCGAGCACCGCATCCACGCCATCGATCTCGATCAGGAGCATGGCCTGGGCTTCACGGGGAAATCCGAAGTGAAACGCATCTTCGACCACGCGGATCATGCTGCCATCCATCATCTCCATGCTTGTGGGCACGATGCCGGTTGCGGTGATGTCGCTGACGGTGTTGCAGGCGTGTTCGACATCGTTGAAGACGGCATACACGGTGCGGAAATGTTTCGGCGCGGGGACGAGTCGGCACCAGATGCGTGTGACGATGCCGAGCGTGCCTTCCGATCCGCACAGCAGTGCCCGCAGATCGGGGCCGATGCCATCGTAAAGTCCTTCGTCGCGGATGCGCACGATTTCACCGTCGGGCAGCACGACTTCGAGGCCGAGGATGTGGTTGGTGGTGACGCCGTGCTTGAGCGTGTTGATGCCGCCGGCGTTGGTGGCGACGTTGCCGCCGATGGTGGCGGCGCGTTGGCTGGACGGATCGGGCGAGAAGCGCAAGCCCGTTCCGGCGAGCGCTTCGGTCAAGGCGAGATTGCGCACGCCGGGTTGCACGACAGCCACGCGGTTGGCGGGATCAATGGATTCGATGCGGTTCATGCGCGTGGTGACGATCATGACGCCTTCGCCGTAGGCAACCGCCGCGCCGGCGAGTCCGGTGCCGCTGCCGCGTGGAATCATGGGCAGGTTGTGTCGTCGGGCCGCCTGCACGCACTTGACGACGTGGTCGCGGGTGGTGGGAAACACCACGACGGTGGGCAGGCCGCGGGCGATGGGAAAGCCGTCGCATTCATAGACGAGCAGCTCGTCGCGATCGGCAAGAACGCCTTCTTCGCCAACGATTTCGCGCAGCTCATTCACGATCGCATGCGTCGACGTCATAGACCTGAATTGTATGCCGAAAGCGTGCGGTTTGCAGTTGTCGCGTGGACCTTTTGGCGGACCTTTTCGAGGCGTCGACAGGGCAGGGCAATCTGTTACATTGCGACCATGAACACGACAGTTGCCCCGTTGACGCCCCCGCAACGCATCCTTCTTGGGCCGGGCCCCAGCGATGTGCCGGCACGCGTGCTGCAAGCGCTGGCGGCGCCGACGATCGGCCACCTCGACCCGGCGTATCTCAAACTCATGGACGAGACGCGCCGACTGCTGCAGGCCGTGTTTCGCACCAGCAACGACATGACGCTTGCGGTGTCCGGCACGGGCAGCGCCGGCATGGAGGCGTGCGTGTGCAACCTCATCGAACCGGGCGATGAAATGATCGTGTGTGTCAACGGCGTTTTCGGCACACGCATGCGCGATGTGGCGCAGCGCTACGGCGCAACGGTGCACAGCATCGAAGCGCCGTGGGGCGAGACCATCGACCCGGCCGATGTTGCCGCGGCACTCAAGGCGCATCCGCGCACGAAGGTGCTGGGCATCGTGCATGCTGAAACATCGACGGGTGCGCATCAACCGCTCCAGGAGATATCGAAGCTGGTGCACGATGCGGGCGCGCTGCTGCTGGTGGATGCGGTGACATCGCTGGGCGGGCACGAACTGCTGGTCGATGATTGGGGGATCGATGCGTGCTACAGCGGGACGCAGAAGTGTCTGTCGTGTCCGCCGGGGTTGGCGCCGGTGACGTTTTCCCCGGCGGCGTGCGAGGCGATGGATCGCCGCAGGTCGAAGGTGACGAGCTGGTACCTGGACATGACGATGATCCGCAACTACTGGGGATCGGATCGTGCGTATCACCACACGGCCCCGATCAACATGACCTATGCGCTGCGCGAGGCGCTGGCGATCATCGTGGAAGAGGGGCTTGATGCGCGCATCGCGCGGCATGCATTGAACCATCGGGCGCTGCGCGCGGGGCTGGAAGCGATGGGCATGTCGTACATCCCGCAGCGCAGCCTGGCGACCCTCAACGCAGTTCGCATTCCCGAGGCCATCGACGATGCGACGGTGCGGTCGCGGCTGCTCAACGATTACGGCATCGAGATCGGCGGGGGGCTGGGCGTCTTCAAGGGCAAGGCGTGGCGCATCGGGTTGATGGGGGCGGCGAGCACTCGGCGGAACGTGACGCTCGTGCTTGCGGCACTGCAGGCGATTCTCGCCGACCTGGGCGCGACCCTGCCGGGTGACGGCCCATCCGCCGCCGCAGCCGTTTACGCCAATGCGATGCCGACAACGGCGAGCGCTTGAGCGGAGGCGGCAGGACACGGTTGTTTCCGGTGGGAGACATCGAGCCTGTCATTTCGCCAAAGGCGAAAGCGGTGTTGGTTCCCCGTCATCACGCCTTTTGCCGTCGGCTGCGAATCTCCAGCCATGCGGGCATGAGGATCCAGCACGCCAGCAGGACCATGCCGATCGCCAGGCTCAACGTGATGCCCAGCGAGCGAATGCCCAGGTGTCGTGCCGGAATCATGCTGGCAAAGCCGATGATGGCGGTGAGGCTGGTGATGGTGATCGCCTTGCCCGTGCCGCCGGTCAGGCCCAGCGGTCGGCTGACACCATCCTGTCGGAAGCGGTGGATGATGTGCACCCCCGAGTCCACGCCGATGCCGAACACCAGCGGCAGCACCATGATGTTCGCCGGGTTCAGGTCCAGCCCCATCACCGCCATGATACCCAGCGTCCAGATGAAGCCGATCACCACCGGCGCCAGGCTCAGCAGCGCATCCCACACCGAGCCAAAGTCGATCAGCACCAGAATGAACACGGCCAGCACCGCCAGCGCCCCCGCCAACTGGTAGGAGTCCCAGATCAGGTCGCCCGACTTGTGAAACTGTGGGCTCGCCCCGGTGAGGTTCGGGTCGATCGCTTCAAGCTGCGTGACGAAGTCGCGAAGGAACTCCGGCTCGAGCGGATCCGTCAATCCATCGGGCAGGTTGGGGTAGATCTCCAGCGCGTACTTGCCCGCTTCCGGCGCGTGATACATGCCGCGAATCGATTCGGGCAGCGCATCGAGCGTCAGCGGCTGTGTCGACAGGGCAGCGTCGATCTGACGGGCGGAATCCTGCCGCCACTGCGCCCATGCGGTGCGCAGCCGCTCGATCCGCCGCGTCTGCTCATCGGTCGGCAGCTCGCTGAGCAGCGTGATTGCCCGGCCGATCGCCCGGCTCACGCCGTCCATCGCCGCCAACACGTTTTCGGTGGGGCGTTGACGTGCCGGTGCGAGTCGGGCGAAGGTGAAAAAGGCCCGCACCGCCGCCATCTGCTGCACCAGTTCGGGTTGCCCTGCCGTGGGAGAGATGGCACCCGGCGCGACCGCGCCCGGCAGCGGCGTCGCAGGCGCATCGGTTGCGGGCGTTGCCGCAGGTGATGCCGCCTCCCCGCGCACCGCCGCCGACAGCGCCGGCTCCAGCGTCTGCCGCACCTCGGCGATCATCGCCTTCTTCTCCGCTTCATCGCGCGGAAACAGCAGCCCCACGCCGCCCACCTCGTCAACAATGTCAAGTTCGCGATACTTCGCCGTCAGTTCCCGCGCCGTCTGCAGATCGTCGACGATGCTCACCGCGAACCACAGCGTTCGGCCGCCATCGTTGATCAGCCGCCGCTGCCACTCCACACTGTCCACGCCGTGCGGCAACATGTTGAGCAGGTTGTAGTCGAAGCGAATGTGCGAAGCGCCGTACAACGCCGCCGCCGTGGCGATACCGATCCCCCCAAGCGTTCGCAGCGGATGTTTGGCGAACGGCATGACCCAACTTTCGCTGAACACGTGCCAGCGTCGATTGCTGATGGGAAAGATGTGGCGATGCCGGCGCTTGTAACGACGCAGCAGGGCGGGGAAGACGGTCAGCATCGCGATGAGGCAGAGGATGATGCCCGCCGCGGCGATCTCGCCCATCTCCGCCAGACCGTTGAACTTCGTGAACGTCATCATCAGAAACGCGGCCGCCGTCGTCACCGCGCCGGTGATCATGCCCGGCCCCATGGTCTGGAACGCGTCGCGCATCGCTTCGACGAAGCCCTCGGTCGTGTCCGGCTTGGTGTGACGCACCATCTCCAGACGCGTGGCCAGGTGAATGCCGAACGCGATGCCCAGCCCCAGCAGAATCACCGCGAACACCACGCTGAGTACCTGCAGATGGCCGATCGCCAGCGTCAGGTACCCGAACGACCAGGCGATGCCAACCAGAAGCGAGATCATCGCCATCACCGGCACGCGCCAACTGTGAAACGACATGATCAGCAGAAAAGTGATGACCACCGTCGCGATAATGCTCGACACCGTGCCGTCGAACGTGGCGACCTGTGTCTCATCCGCTTCAACGACTTCCACGCCGGTCAGCCCGACCTCCACCCCCGGATGCCGGGCCGACACCTCGGCGATGATCGCGCGCGTGGCGGCAATGGCGTTCTCCGCCGCCGAAATCGTGCCCTTTTCCAGCGTCGGCGTGACGCGAATGTAATAGTGTCGGCCGTTCTCGCTTTGAAAGTACTGCCACTGCGCCGCCGCCTCACCGCCCGCCTGCTGCATCGCCGCCGCGAAGTCGACCGGTTCGTCCGCCGGTGTCGCCAGCACCGTCGTCATCGCCTCGACCATGCGCCGCAGGTCGCCCAGCCCCGCCACCGCCTGCGTTTCGTCCTCCTGCGACACTTCGGCAAGCCCAGCCGCCTCCCGCCGAATCTCCGCGTTCACCTGCCCGAACAGCGCCTCGGGCGTGTCGCTGGTGAGCATCATCTGCGACTGGGCGATGTCCGCGAGCTGGCGGCGAAAATCCTCCATGTTCATCAGCCGCATCGCGCTGGGGTCCGCATCGTCCGGCCCGAACCGCCAGACCACCTGTTGCGTCGCCTCCGATGCCAGAAGCGTTTCACCGAGGTCATCCACCAACGCCCGGGCCCGCGCATCATCGCCCGGCTCCGCCTGCCCGTCGCTGCCCCAGGCATCGACAATCACGATCAGGTCGTTGATCCCCTCGAAAAGCTCGTTCCACGTGATGAACCGCTGGTTCCAGTCCAACTCACGCGACAGCAGGTCGTTGCGGTCGCTCTGAAACCCCAGCGGCCCGAAGTCGCCGGGCTTGCCCACCGGCAGCCCGATGACCGTGATGTAGATCGCCGCCGCCGCCAGAAAAAAGGCGATTGCCAACACGATGTACGGATGCCCCGTCACCGCATCGGACCATTTCCCCAGCACCAGATGTCGCCACCGGTTGAGCATAGGAGCAGAATCGTAGGTTTCCGTCAGAAATGAGCAACCACCCATTGCTCCCAAATGGCCCAGAAGCACGCCCCCTACCCCTAACGCCCGGGAGGGCTGTCGCGGGCGTTACAACCGCTCCACGACCTTGATTCCGCATCTATTTAAGGATAAAATTAGGAATCATGCTCCGCTTTGGAGGGGACAGACCAATTCGATTGCGGACAGCGGATTTGTTTCGCCTCACGCTTCCCGCCCCTTGCACACTCACCCCGTGGCCCTCGGCCTTTGGCCCTTCCAAATGTCGCCTTTGTCGTGTTTGTCGTGGGGGTGACATCGCCAAAAAACGCCGGAAACGTTGAAATGAAAGGAGATTACGTTCACGCCGCCCGGGTAGACCCCCAGGGGGGGTGACATCGGGCAAAGGCTGGGGCAAGAGGCCGGAGCACGAATGCCAGAGGAGAGATGTCGGAGGACGGATGCCGGAGGACGCAGGATAAGACGCTTTACGTCCGGTCAATCGGCAATTGGCAACTGGCATTTCTTCGGAATTTCCTGCAACCTCGTTACGCTGGTGCGTGTAACCATGGATGTGACAGCGCTGCTGCGGCAGAAAACTGTGGGGTCGAGCCTTTCCGTGCGGACGAGAGCGGCACAGGCGGTCAATCCGAACATTCCCGGCCGGCGACATAACGCAATGGGTGTGGATGATGCCGAATTGGCGCGGCGTGTGGCTCAAAACGATCGTGAGGCCGCAGCGGCGCTCGTCACGCGCTATCAGGCGTCCCTGCGAACCTTCCTCGGACGCATCTGCACCTGTCAGGAGGCCGCCGACGACCTGGCGCAGGAAACCTTCATCCGCATGCTGCGATACGCCCATCGCTACGACGGGCGCTATCCGATGAAGACCTGGCTCTTCACCATCGCCCGACGGCTGCTCATCAACCACCTGCGCGACTCCGGCCGCATGCACCTCGGCGATGGTTTCGACGCGCAACCATCCGCCCACGCCCGTCCCGATGAACTGGCCAGCCGAAACGACCAGCAGCACTGGACGCGCGGCATGTTGCGACAGGCGATGGCCGAACTGCCCGAAGCGCAGCGTCAGGTGCTGATGCTCTTTTATCATCAGGATCAGTCGATCGACGAGATCGCCCGGACGATGCAGATGCCCCATGGCACAGTCAAAAGCCATCTGCACCGGGCCCGTGCCGCGCTGCGGACGTTGCTTGCCCCCCAACGGGAGGCGATGGAACCATGATCAATCAACCTTCAGACAAACACGTGAATCACCCACCCCTGTCCCGCCACGATGAACGCTGGGAGGCGTACCGCGATGGCACGCTGTCCGATGAGCAGCGGGCGCGTTTCGAAGAGTGCCTGGCGCGCGACGAGCAGGCGGCTGACCTCTTTGCCCGGGAGTCGCAATGGCTGGCGATGCTTGGCGAGGATGAGCGCTTCGACGATGCCGATGCGTTCACCGACCGCGTCGTGGCGCGATGGGCCGAAACGCCGCGCGGCGGTGTGCTCGGCCGAATCGGCCACCGCAAAATGGCGGCCATCGGCATCGCATGGGCGGCGCTTTTGGCGCTCGTCGTCGGGCTGAGCCAGACCGCCTGGTGGGGCGGCACGACGATGCCCGCCAACACCCACTCGCGTCCTGCGGCTCACCCCGTCAGCACGCTGCTGGAACACGCCAACCGTCGTTACGACGAACAGGCGATGCGGGTGACACGCATGCTCGACCAGTCGGGCGAACTGATCAATCCGGAAACGTTTGTGTACATGCTCGTGGAGCCCGTCTCCCGCGGCCGCTTCACCGCGCCCGTTGCTCCGAACGAAACAACATCGTCCGATGTGCAACCGGTCGCGCCGAACGACGGTAGCAACAGGTGACTCGCGAGCGACGCAATCAAACGAACCAACGAAAGGCTAACCGATGAAACTGCGCCGAATCAGCGCAATGGTGATGATGACCCTGCTGTTGTTGCAGTTGCCTGCCGTGGGGCAGGAGACGGCCCGGCTGGCGCCAGCCAACGCGGGGGTGTATATCGAGATCAACAACCTGGCGGAACATCGTGCCGACTGGGAAGAAGACCCGGTGGCGCAGTTGTTCCGCGACCACTTCCCCGAGCCGCCACAGAACGAGGATTGGCAGGCGGTGCAGGATGCGCTGGGCATGACCAGCGAACAGATCGTCGACACGTACTTCGGCCGGACGGTGGCGCTCATTGGTCGGGAGCCGGGGCCGAACCAGCCGGTGGTGCTCGTCAGCCGTATTGTGCCTGAGGACGGCGTGCTGGCGCGGGAGGGGCTGCAACTCGTCGAGGGCGAGAAGGTGGGCAACTTCGCCACCTACACCACGCCTGATGGTCAGACGCGCTTCGCGTTTCACGATGAATGGATGGTGATCAGCAACATCGATCACAACGACTACTTCCGCGATGTGCTGGCACGCGATCCCAATGCGCCGTCGCTGGCTGAGGATGACACGTTCCTCGCCTGGACGCAGCGTCTGCCCGAGGAACGCACCGGCACCATCTACATGCACAACCCTGCCCGGGGTGAGATTCACGTGATGGGCATTGTCAAGCCTCATCGCGACACGACCGTGCATTATGTGGGTTATTCGCCGGGATTCCGTCAGATTTATTCGCGATTGAGCGATGCCGAAGGCTTCGATTTCGGACCGCTGCCGCGTGGCACGCTGGCCGCATTCACGCTCAACGTGTACGACCCCGAGCCGCGGGCCGGCCGAGGCAACGCGTTCGTCGATCAGTTGCTCGCACCGGCGACGCTGCGGGAAGTGATGGCGCAGCTTCAGGCGCCGACCGTGTTCTTCATGGGCGAGGTGCCCGGGCAGCAGCTCGATGACAACCCCGGGTTCGCGGTGCCGGCGTTCGGCCTGGCGATCAAGCTGCGTGACGAAAAGGTGGCGGAGGACATCACCCGGGGGTTGAACAACGCGATGATGATGGCGGCGATGGCAGCCGCGGCGCAACCGCAGAACCTGCCGCCCCTGACCACCAAACAGGCGACCCATGCCGGCACGCCGTACCAGGTGGTGAACCTCGGCGAACTGCTGGCGGCGCAATCGAATCGGCCTGAACTGAAGCACATGCAGCTCACCTACGGCCGGGTCAAGGACTGGTACGTGGTGTGCACGCAGGAGATGTTTTTCCGCCAGTCGATTTCGGCGCAGCGTGGCGACTTCGCCCCCGCCGATGCCGCCAACGACATGGAGCCGATCGCCCGCGCGTTTGTTCGGCCGACGGCGCTGGGTACGCACATCATCGGGTTGGCGGAACATCTGCGTGACAACCCGGTGGACCGCGTGACGCCGGACACCTGGGCGAACCTGAAGGTGATGGGTCAGGCGTTGACGTTCTACAAATCGGTGAACCTGCAATTCCACCGCGCTGCCGACGATGCGATCATCGGCAAGCTGGAAGTCATACGCGAAGACTGAGGGGGGTGGCAGCCTCCGCCGGCTGCCCACTTCGTGTACACCGCCGGTGAAAGCCGGCGGTTTTCATTGGTGAAGCCTTTGACCTGGGTTGGAAGGAGGTGATGAAACGGGCGGCAAAGTGAAGTTGACGCCCTCGATGCACGATTTTATGATGGTGACGCTATGACGAACCGTCTCGCTCTATCTCCGGCTTCCACGCAGCTAAGCAGCCTTGAGCTTCTTGGCCTGCATCTGGTGCGCCTGGGATAGGGCAAACGCGCGATTTTGAGGTTTCCTGTGTCGCCCTGTCCCCCATGCCGGACAGGGCGTTGTTGTTTCAGGGGGATGAACGTAAAAACCGCAGCATCACGGGGAAGTGCCCCGACGTAAGGAACGAATCATGAGCGAACCAACCCACATCCGGATCTTCGACACCACGTTGCGCGACGGCGAGCAATCGCCCGGAGCAAGCCTGAACCGATCGGAGAAGCTGGAGATCGCGCGGCAACTCGAAGCGATGGGGGTGGATGTCATCGAAGCGGGGTTCCCCATCACGTCGACGGGTGACTTTGAAGCGGTGCGCGCGATCGCAGGGGAGCTGAGTCAGGCGACGGTGGCGGGGTTGGCACGCTGTGTACCGCGTGACATCGATCGTGCCGGTGAAGCGGTGAAGGATGCCGCCCATCCGCGGATCCACGTCTTCTGTGCGACGAGCAAGATCCATCGTGAGCACAAGCTCAAGAAGGCGATCGATGAAATCATTCGTTTGTCGGTGCAGTCGGTGGAGCAGGCGCGCCAGTACACCGATGACGTGGAGTTTTCGCCGGAGGACGGCTCGCGCACGGAACTGGATGTGCTCGTGGAGATCACGCAGGCCGTTGTCGAGGCGGGCGCCACGACGGTGAACATTCCCGACACGGTGGGTTACGCCATGCCCGAGGAGTACGGCAACATCTTCCGTTACGTGCGGGAGAAGCTGCCCATGCTCGATGAGCGGAATATCTACCTCAGCGCACACTGCCACAACGACCTGGGGCTCGCCGTCGCGAACTCGCTGGCGGCGGTACAGAACGGCTGCCGTCAGGTCGAGTGCACCATCAACGGCATCGGTGAACGCGCGGGCAACGCGGCGCTCGAGGAAATCATCATGGCGCTGCGCACCCGGCAGGACTACTTCAACCGCTTCATCACGAAGGTGAACACCCGGAAGATCTACCCGATTTCGCGCACCGTTTCGATGATGACGGGTTTGTTTGTGCAGCGAAACAAGGCGATCGTCGGCGAGAATGCGTTTGCCCATGAATCGGGCATCCATCAGGATGGCATGCTCAAGCATCGCGATACCTATGAGATCATGAACCCCTCGGAGATCGGCATCCCCGAGAGCAAGCTGGTGCTGGGCAAGCATTCGGGACGGCACGCGTTTCGTCAGCGCATTGTGGACATGGGCTACACCATCGACGATGCGGCGCTCGAGAAGGCGTTTGATGCATTCAAGGCGCTGGCGGACAAGAAGAAGGATGTGTACGACGAGGACATCGAAGCGATTCTGGATCAACTGCTCGAAGAAGAGCGGCCGATGTGGGAACTGGTGCGGTTTCAGGTGACCAGCGGCACGGGGGTGATCGCGATGGCGACAGTGGTGATGCGCGACAGCAGCGGTGTCGAACGCATGGAGGCGGCGACGGGCGACGGGCCGATCGACGCGATCTATTCCGCCATGCAGCAGGCGACCGGTGTTACCGTGAAGCTCGAGGACTATCAGACGCGTTCGATCACCAGCGGCAAGGATGCGCAGGGTGAGGTGACGGTTGCGGTGCGACACAACGATCGACAGGTTCGCGGTCGCGGCTTCTCCACCGACGTTGTCGAAGCGGCCGCCAAGGCGTATCTGTCGGCACTTAACCGCATCCGCAGCACCGAAGCCCGAAGCGTTCCCGCGACAAGTCCGACGGATGATGAAGCCGCGGCTTCACAGGTAGCAGCCGTGACGCCATGAGCCTGATCATTCCCATCGACGATGAGTTGACGCTTCGTCTGCTTGAGCCGCAGCATGCGGAGGAGATCTATGCTGTTGCGGATGCGAATCGTGAGCACATCGGGCAATGGATGCCGTGGGTTGCGGTGACGCGCAGTGCCGCGGACTCCCGTGCTTATGCGGAGCGGGCGCTGCGCGATTTTGCGGAACGTCGGCAAATGCATATGGCCATGGTGTATCGCGGCAGGATCGTCGGTGGCACGGGATGGGTCGACTGGAAGGACTACAGCACATCGGGCATGAACGTCACCGGCGCGACAGCGGACATTGGATACTGGGTGGCGGCTGATCTGCAGGGCAGAGGCATCGTTACCCGAAGTGTGCGGGCGCTGATCGATCTGGCATTTCGCGAGTATCAGATGCACCGCCTGACTATCCGCGCCGAGCCGCAGAACAGACGCAGTTGTGCCGTGGCGCTGCGTCTGGGCTTTCGCCACGAAGGCACACTCCGCCATGTCTGTCGCTGGAACGACCGTTGGATCGACCACAACCTTTACGCGCTCCTGGCGGAGGAGTGGCGAGGGCGTGGACAATCGTGACGAAAGCTGCCGATGATCGCACGGCAGCTTTCGTGTTTGCTTCGTCCGTGTTGATTGCGGTGTTCGCCTATCGGTCGGCGGTGGCGAAAAGGGGTTGTTGGAGGGGGCTGAGCTGGGGTTCGTCGGCCATGGGTTGGGGGTTGGGGTTGTAGTGGAATTCGCCTTTGCCGTCGGGGGTGCGGCCGTGGGCCCAGCGTCCCTGTTCGCTGGCGGTGCCGTTGGAGCAGTTCATGTATTGGTAGGCGACGTCCTGCTTCTGGCGGTCTTCGGGGAAGCTGCGGGGGGCGGGGGTGGTTTCCAGACCGTCGCGTGCCAGTTCCTCGATGGCGGCGAGCCATTGGTTCTGGTGCATGGTGTCGCGGGCGATGAGGAAGCTGAGCATGTCGCGCACGCCATGATCGGTGGTCATCTCGTAGAGACGGCAGACCTGCAGGCGTCCCTGCGATTCGGCGGTGACGTTGGCGCGGAAGTCGCAAAGGAGATTGCCGCTGCTGATGGTGTAGCGTGCGTTCCAGGGATAACCGACGGAGTCGCTGGGCGTGGCGCCGAGACCGCTGACGATGGCGTGCTGCGGGTTCATGCCGGCGGAGAGGATGGCATCGCGTGGTGAGCTGCCGCCGAGCGCCGCCGCCACCGGTCCCACGCGCGCCGCGGCTTCCTGATCCTCGATCGAAGCGCCTTCGAGCAGTTGCGCGATCATGGTGGCGAGCATCTCGACGTGCGCGATTTCTTCGGTGGCGATGTCGAGGATCATGTCGCGGTACTTGGCTGGTCCGCGGCAGTTGAAGCCCTGAAACATGTACTGCATCATCACTGTGATTTCGCCCCATTGTCCGCCGAGCACTTCCTGCAGCTTGCGCGCGTAGAGCGGATCAGGCTTGTCGGGCTTGGCGTTGTATTGCAGTCGCTTGTCGTGGAAGAACATCGTTGGTCACTCCTTTGGAGCGTGTGGTGTTGTGGTTGGCATGTTCAACGGCGCGGGAGGATGGTCCCCCGTGTTTCTGTTGGTCGCACAAGGCGGGCCATGTCAGGCGGCGCCACCGGTTTCGTCGAGGATGGCACCGGTGATGAAGCTGGAGTCGGCGTCTGAGGCGAGGAAGACGTACATCGGCGCCACTTCCTCCGGTTGAGCGGGACGGTTGTACGCACCGCTTTCACCGAAGTGGCTGACTTCCTCGGCGCTCATGCCCTCATCCGCGGGATTGAGCGGTGTCCAGATCGAACCGAGCGCAACGGCGTTCACACGGATGCCCTTTTCGGCGAGCATTCTGGACAGGCACTTGGTGAACGCGTTGATCGCGCCTTTGGTTGCACCATAATCCACCAGTTCGGCGGATCCTTTGAGACTCACGACGGAACTGGAGGCGATGATCGCGTCGCCTGCCTTCATGTGGGGCACGGCTGCCTGCGCGAGATAGAAGTACGCGCCGATGTTGACGGCGAAGGTTCGCTGCCATTCCTCATCGGTGATTTGGTCGAGCGATTCCTTGCGGTTCTGATGAGCGGCGTTGCTGACGAGGATGTTGAGTTGGCCGAAGGCGTGCACGGTGTGCTCGACGACCTGCCGACAGAAGGTGGGGTCAGCGAGGTCCCCCGCGATGGCGTGACATCGTCGGCCTTCGGCTTCGATGGCCTGGCGCGTTTCCTGGGCGTCGACTTCTTCTTGGGGCAGGTAGGTGAACGCGACGTCCGCGCCTTCCCGGGCGTAAAGCACGCAGATGGCTCGGCCGACACCGGAGTCGCCGCCGGTCACCAGTGCCGCCTTGCCCTGCAGCTTGCCCGCCGCCTTGTAATTCGAAGCCATGTACCGTGGGCGTGGCGACAGCTCCGCTTCGATTCCCGGAGAGGGTTGCGACTGCTCGGGAAAGGGCGGACGGGGCTCGTTGGCGATCTGCGGCGGGTCGGTCTGTTTGTGCGGCTTGATCATGAGGCGGGCTCCCGTGTGGCTGCGGTTGTCGCATGGAGGTCGACAGGTATGTGGTAACACACGCGGGGTGCTGCGCCGTTCGGCGAGACACTGGGATTGACGTGGGGCAATCTTGGACGAATGCGGAAGAGCAGAAAAAGAGCGGCGGGAGGCCGAGAACATGCTGCATGGGAATGCTAGAATCAACCGATAAGGTGTAAGGCGGGCGACCCGATTCCCGCACATCGTGTGCGGCCGGTCACCGCCGTCGTACCGGTTATGGAGGACCCTGACGCTTGAACGCGCCCACACCGGTTCCCAACGACGATCACAAGCATTTCGTGCTGGATACCAACGTGCTGCTGCATAATCCCGCAGCGCTTTACATGTTTGATGACAACGAGGTGGTCATTCCATTCGTTGTGCTGGAGGAACTCGACAAGTTCAAGAAGCAGAACGACGATGTCGGCCGCAACGCCCGCGAGGTGATTCGTCATTTGGATCAACTGCGCGCCAAGGGACACCTGGCGGAGGGCGTGACGTGGAACGGCCACGGCGGGCGGATTCGCGTCGCGTTCTCGGCGGATGAGCGACATCCCTGGTTGGATGCCGATCGGCCGGACAACCACATCATCAATGTGGCGTGGACGCTTTCCAAATCGGGTGTGAAGACTGTCTTCATCACGAAGGACATCAACGCCCGACTCAAGAGCGATGCGCTGGGAATTCAGACGGAAGATTTCGAAGCGCAGAAGGTCGATGCCGATCGTCTGTACAGTGGCAACGTCTCGATCACGCTGCCGGGCGAGTTCATCGATGCGCTTTACGATGAGAAGCAGCTCGAAGTCGCGCGCATCCGTGAGTTTCTGGTGCAGAAGACAGCGGATGGCCAGACGCATGCAGTCGACCTTTTCGCCAATCAGTATGTGCAGTTGCGTGATGCGATGGATGAATCGCACACGGGGTTGGCGCGACGGCTGGCGGACACGGACCATCTGATCCCCATCCATGCGCCGCGCAAACCGGTGTTCGGCATCATGGCGCGCAACGTGCAGCAGATCATGGCGCTGGACCTGTTGCTCGATGACGAGGTGAAGCTGGTCACGCTGCTGGGGACGGCGGGAACGGGTAAGACGCTCGTTGCCATCGCGGCGGGCATGAGCAAGACGGTCAACGAGGGGCGGTATGACAAGTTGCTGGTGGCGCGGCCGATCATGCCGATGGGACGCGATATCGGTTACCTGCCCGGTTCGAAGGACGAGAAGCTCGAGGCGTGGATGCAGCCGATCTTCGACAATCTGAGTTACCTGATGTCGACGCGCGCTGCCGGACCCCAGCATGCCGAGAGCAAGACGCCGGAGCATCGCATCAAGACGCTGATGGATGCGGGGCAACTGGTGCTGGAGCCGCTCACCTATATTCGCGGCCGATCCATCCCGAACCAGTTCATGATCGTCGATGAGGCGCAGAACCTCACGCCTCACGAGGTGAAGACGATCGTGTCGCGTGTGGGGGATGGGACGAAGATCGTCCTGACGGGCGACGTGGCGCAGATCGACAACCCCTATCTGGACAGTTCGTCCAACGGCCTGTCGTACATGGTCGAGCGCATGAAAGGCGAGTCGATTGTCGGCCACGTGACGCTTGCCAAGAGCGAGCGCAGCGCTCTGGCATCGCTCGCGGCGGCGAAGCTGTAAGTGCGAATTGGAGGGATTGCCCCCATTGCGGCCGCCCTCGGGGGAAACCCGAGTTATCGCTGTCGGGTCGGGCGCGTGGCTGGGGCGGCGATAGAATACGGGTATGAATATCGAGGGTGGTGCAGACAAGGCGAATGCAAAGCAGGCGGTCAACACCCGGCGGCGCGGCAGGCGTTTGCTGTGGGGCATTGGCATCGCGCTGGGGGTGCTGCTGCTGATTGTTCTTCTGATCCCGACCCTGCTGAGCACGGGGCCGGCAACGCGGTATATCAGTTCCGTTGTAAGCGATGCGATTCCGGGTAGTGTCGAGATGGGCGACCTGTCGCTCGGGTGGTTCGGCGGGCAGCGTGTTGCACGGCTGCAACTCAACGACCCGGAGGGGAAGCCCGTGGGGGTGGTCGATGAGATCGACATGCCCGATGCGTCCCTGTGGCGCCTTCTGCGAGGCGATCTGAACCTGGGCGCGGTGACGATCGTCAACGATTACATCGACATTGTGGAGTACTCCGACCGCACGACCAACCTGTCGCGTGCGTTGGGGTTGGAGCCGGTTGAAGACGATGATGAGGCGGCTCCCTCCCGCACGCCCGAGGAGCGACAGGAGCAGCGTGCGGATCTGCGCATGCGGCTGTCGATCAGCGGTGGGCGGATCACTTACACGCCACACGATGGCGATCCGGTGGAGGTCACCGATTTTGCGTTGGATCTCAATGCGCCGTCGATTGAGGCGATCGATGGTGAGCTGCGTGCGACGGTGACGCAGGCGGGGCAGAAGGGGCAGTTGCAGGCGACGGGGCAGGTACGCAACCTGTTTGATGCGAGCGGGGCGCCGACGCCGCGACAGGCGACGATGCGCATCGATGCGGATTTGACGGATGTGCCGGTGCTGCCGTTGGATCGGCTGTTGAACCTGCGCGGGCGGCTGGTGGCGGTGACGGGAACGATGGAGTCGGGGCAGGTGCGCATTTCCGGGCCGCTGCTGAACCCGGACATCATGCAGATGGTGGCGCGGGGGGATCGGTTCACGATGGATGTTGATTTGCGTGGCACGGAGGCGTCGGTCCGTGCGGAGCGTGACTCGGTGGTGCGGTTTACGGTCACGCCGGATGCATGGCCTGTGCTGGTGGAGGATCACGCGACACTGGCGGAGAGCAAGCTGCTTCAGCCGTTCGATGTGACGGTGGTGCTGCAGAATCTGGAGCTGCCGCGTGAGATGGGGCAGATCGATTTGCCCGAAGGGTCGATGGCGGCGGAGGTGACGGTGACGGATGTGGTCATCGCGACCGGCAACGAGCGCATCGGCACGCTGGCGCTGCGCGGCGCGAACATGACCGTGCGGTCGGCGGCGATCGGTGAGTCGATCAACGCGGTGGTTCACGCCATTGCCGAGCAGGATGGCAACCAGGGGCAGGTGGAACTGGTGGCGAACCTCAACAACCTGTTGCTGGCGGATCAGTCGTTCAATGCGGATGGATACAGCGCGACGGTCGACGGGAACATCAGCGATCTTCCGATGGCGGTGCTGGATGAGCTGGCGGCCATGCAGGGGTCGCTGGTTGCGATGCTGGGGCCGAAGCTGCAGGCGACGATGCGTGCGGAGTTACGGCCGGTGGTTGATGGTGAAGGGGTGGCGGGGCCCATCGAATTGACGGCACGGGCGGACAATTTGTCGCTTCGGTTTGTGGGCACGCAGCAGCCTGAGCAGTTCACGCTCAGTGAGCCGGCCGAGCTGGCGATGACGCTGCAACCCGGCGTGCTCGATGAGTTGAAGCGGGCGTTTCCGGCGGTTGCGGATGCGTTGATGGAGTTGAACGTGACCGAGCCGGGGCGTGTGGCGGTGCGATTGACACATCTGCGTGTGCCGTGGCATGAGGGCGCGGATGATTCGTTTGACGTGGGTACGGTGGAGGCGGCCGCAACGGCAACGGTGGAGAATCTGCGGCTGACGGGTGACTCCCGGTTAGATGGGTTGGAGGTGAGCACGCTGGAACTACAGGTGCCGCAGACGCGATTAGGTGAGCCGATTCGCTTTGAGAGTCAGGGGCAGTGGCGTGTGAACGGGGTGCCTTCGACGCTGCAGCTTGCCGGCACGGTGACGGGGGCGCTCGAAGGTGCGATGCAGCTTGCCTTGGAAGGGACGGTGGAAGGCCTGCCGGTGGCGTTGATCGATGGCTTTGCCGATCAGGGCGGGCAGTTGATCACGTTGCTGGGGGATCGCATTGCGACGACCCGGTTTGAGGTGACCAGTGACGGGCCGGAGCGTTACGCGTTCACAGCGGGGGTGATGTCTTCGCAGTTCAATGCGAATGTGTCGGGTGCGTATGCATCGACGGGGCTGTCGCTTGCGGAAGGTTCCCAGGCGCAGTTCACGTTGTCGCCCGAGGCATTCGCGGCCCTGCAGCAGACGGACGGTGAAGGAGGCGATGCCACCAACGAGCAGACGGTGCAGTTGCGTGAGCCTTTGACACTGAACCTTGCCGTGCAACAGTTGCAACTCGCCTGGCGCGAGGGTGACGAGGAAGGCGATGCGGGTGCGGCACGTGCGATCGATCCCGCCAACACGCACATTGCGTTGCGATTGAGCAGTGCCGGTGCGGCGTTCACCACCGGTACGTTCGACGAGACGTTTGAGTTGCGCAACATCAACGTGGCGCTTGCGGCTGCCGATCTGCGCGAGGCGCTGACGATCAACGCCAACGCTGACCTCGGGATGACGCAGGTGGTGGGCGATGCGGGCGATCAACGCCCCGACGCGGTGGCAGAGGCGCAGCCGATGCGTGGGCGTCTGACATCGCAGACGACGTTGAGCGACCTGATCGACGACGCGGGGCAGATGCGGCCGCTTGCGCAGGTGTCGTACGAAACGCAGACGCAGATTCGCTCGTTGCCGACCGCGATGGTGGATGTGCTGTTGCAGCAGGATGGGCTGCTGCCGGTGGTGCTGGGCAGCCAACTGGATCAGGTGGATGTGGTGGTGCGGACGGATCCGAACGATCCGGCGGCGATGACGCTTGCCGCTCGGGTGATGTCGCCACGGGTGAATGTGCCGTTGACCGGCCGACTGGTGCGGGAGCCGGCCATGCAGGTGGTGGTGCGTGGCGATGGTCCAGCCACCTTGCAGTTGACGCCCGAAGCATTCGCCGCGTTGCGTCAGCGCATCGAGGGCATGGATGCGGGTGACGAGCAGCCCGCGGCGCCTGGTGACCGTCCTGAGGCCGGGGATGCCCCGCTGGATGTACGGCTGGCGCGCGACACCACGTTCGAATTGCAGTTGCAGCAACTGGCAATCGGTTTTCGTGACGACCGACAGGTTCAGGCGGTTGATGAGGAGCAGCAGGGCGAGCGACCGGCATACGACCCGCAGCGAACGGGCATCATCGCCACGCTCCGTGCGCCTGAAGTTCGGTTGCTGATCCAACGTGAGGGGGGTGTCGACACGCTCGATGGTGATCTGCAGATGGATATCGACATCCCTGCGCTGGTGCAGCCGGGACGCATCTCGCTTCGCGGTGATACAGCCGTCACACCGCAGGGCGAAGCCAATGCGGTGCGCGGCAGCATCGATTCGCAGACGAACGTCACCGACATGGTGAACGCCCGCGGCGAACTCGATCTGATGGCGGCGCGTTACCAGACAAACACGCGCATTGAAGAGTTGCCCGTTGCGCCGGTCGATGCGTTGCTGGGCATGGACAATCAGTTGGTGGCTGTGCTGGGGCACCGTGCCTCCATGCGGGCGGTGGGGCGGTTCACTTTCGATGGTGAAGCGGACGATCTGGACATCACGCTCAACTCCGAGAATGCGCAGGGCGCGGTGGCGGCGACGATCGGCAAGGACATCACGCTTCGCGAGGATTTCGTTGGCACGCTGCGGGTGACGCCGGAGGTCGCCGATGCGCTACTCAAGTATGGCAACCCGCTGTTGATCGATGCGACGAGTGCAACCGAACCGATTCGGCTGACGATTCGCCACGATACATTCCGCGTGCCGCTGGCGCTGTTTCGTACCAATCGTGAGCAGGCTCTGCGTGAGTTGTCGCTCGATGCCGAGTTGAGGCTGGGCACGATCATGCTGCAGGACAGTTGGCTGCTCGGCGCGCTGGCGCCGGAGATGCAGCGGCTGGGGAGACTTGTGAACGGCAACATCCCGGGCATCGGCGGCGACCAGCAGGCCAACTTCACCACGCTTCAGGTCACCGTGCGCGATGGCTTTGCCCGCAGCAACGACCTGTGGATGCACGTGCCCAACGCGATCGTCGGGGTGCAGGGCGGGGTGAACCTCAGCACGCAGTACGCCAACCTCAGCATCGGCCTGGGGAGCCAGACGTTGCGGCAGATCTCCGCGTTGCGTGACTACATTCCCGACAACGAGATTTTCCCCATTTCGGTTCGTGGGCCGTTGTCGGAACTGCGACAGAATGTCGACTTCTCGCCGTTGTTCGGGCCCGTGGCGACGTCGCTGGCGCAGCGGTTCGGCGGCGATCAGGGGGCGCTCATCGGTGGGATCCTGCGAGGGCTGGGGCAGGTGACGCTCCCGCGTGCTGCCCGGCGTGACTGGCCCAATTACCCGCAGGATCTGGTGCTCAACCCCGCGCGTGACGGACAGCAGCCGCAACAACCCGGCGATCAACCTCCGCAGGGCGAGCCGTCCGAACCTCCCGCCGAACAGCCGCGTGAACAACCCCGCGAACGCCCCGGCCTCGGCGACCTGCTTGATCGGCTGCGCCGTTAAGCGTTTACAGCAGCAATCCGAGCAGGAACATGATGGTGAAAAGGCGCAGCAGAGTCATCACCACGCACAGGATCGCCGTTTCGAAGAAGTCCAGGTCGAACAGCTTGGACAGACACGAGCCGACGATCAGAAAATAAATCAGCGGGTAGACGAACAACGCGGCAATGCCGAAGACAAAAGGCGAGACAAGTGCCGCCACCATGTCGGCGAACGACAGCGCCCCGATCGCGATCGCGGAAAGCTTGAGAATGGCGATTTGCAGCGGGCCGAAGCCGACATCCAGGAGCTGCGCAACTATCCATACACAAAGAAGCAGCAGCGGCACCATCACGACAGTCTGTATGGCGAGGCTGACGCCGGTTCGAATCGCGGCCGAGACGGTGAAACCTAGTTCATACACCGTCACGCCGCCCGTGAAGAGAACGCCCGCGAGCAGCAGCAGCACCGGCAGTCTGACATCAATCCAGTTCGCTTGCCGCAGAACATCGGCTTCCATTTCCGCGTCGCGCTTGGCCCGTTTGGCTTCCGCGTCGGTGGGCGGGGGCGCATCGCCCGCTTCAATCGGCTCCTGCACCTGTGGCTTGCGCACCGCGTTTTCACGAATGTCGAAACCACAGTTGAGGCACAGCACCGCGCCATCGGACATGGGCAGGTTGCACATCGGACACTTGCCACCGAGGCGTACCGTTGTGTTGCCCGAAGGTGACCCCATTTCGGGCGCATCGGTGGGCAGGTTCAATTCGTAACCCATATCCTCGCTGTGGTCTTCCTGTGGAACAGGCTCAGTCGTTGGGTCACTGTCGGGCATGACCATCACCGCGCCACAGGCACAGCGCACTTTCTTCCCCGCCAGTTCCGCTTTCCAGCGGTAGCGCTTGTCACATTCGGGACACGTCACTGGATGAGTCGCCGCATCATGCATGGCTCACCTCTCTGACTTCGAGACGCTTGCGCGCGACCCATCGCGTCTTCGCCTGCAACCATCGGTCCGGTGAACTGTTCATCGGTGTCGTCCCCCTGTGAGATGGCGAAATGCCCCACGGGAATCGCTCTGTCCGGCCAGTCCGTCGCGGCGCGACCCACCTATTCTGACCGCAATCCGTCCGGAACCGCAAGCATCAACCCACCACCGTACCGCCATAGTCCTATCGGCGAAGCGACGGGGTTACGCTCCAATGATCGAAGTCCTGCCGCAATCAGGCGTAACAAACCAGCTTTCGCCCCTCACGCAGGATGAGGTGCCCGCGATGCTGACCGACACACGTTGCGGTTGGCACCGTCTTTCGTTCGCCGAGCACCTCGCCGGAGTTGTGGTCAACGGCGACGAGCGTGGCAGCGACCTTCACATTCATCAGTGTCTCGCCGTCGCGGACGCGGGGCACATCGCGGTATGTGACGTGTTTTAGCCAGAGAATGTTGCCCGCCCGGGCGAGCAAACGCGCGCCCGCTGCAGCATCGCCGAGTTTCGCCTCGCGCGGACTGGTCAACGTGGACTGCGTCGACCACACCTCCTTGCCCGTGATCGGCTCGTATGCAGCCACCACCCGCAACTGGCCCGCCACGGATGTCTCGCGCAACTCTTCGGTGATCAGCAGATCGGTGGCGTCGTGCGGCGGATGCGCCAGGCCACCCGTCCAGACCCGTTGCGGGCTGCCGCCCTGTTCCGAGCGTCCACGCCACAATTCCTGGCCGTCGCGGGCATCGAGCACGACAAACACGCCGCTGAACCAGGTCACCGGCCCCTCGCTGACGACAAGATAGTGGCGCATCGGCCAACGTTGATAGACCTGAACGTTCTTACCATATGTATCGGTGACGATCGGCGCGGAGACCTCCCAGCGACACGTTCCTGATGCAAGGTCAATGCATCGCAACCGTCGCTCAGGGTCGCTGCGATCATCGGATGACCAGTTTAGGATGTATCCCGCAAGGGCCTCGGCGGACGTCAACTTGTGGCTGAAGATGTCGACATCGAAAGGCAACTGCAAAAGGTGGGGCTGGTCCGGGGGACAGTCGACCGTTCGGCCCGTCTCAACGTGAACCCATTGCCGATCACGGTTGTCACGCCGCCATTCGCCGACGACAGGCTGGAAGTATTCCACGGGGAATGGATCCGTCGGGATCGTCTCGCCTGTTTGGGCATCGAGCGTGACGGATCCGTTCGCGAGATAGAGCTTGCCGTGAGCGGCATGAATGTCGCGGGTTCGAGCGAGTGAGATATTCGATTTGGCGACGCCCTCCACCATTGGATCGGTACGCTGCCAGACGATTTCACCACTGGCGAGGTCGACAGCGACCAACTGGGTGTATTCGCAGATGGTGATCATGAGGTCGCCATCAAAAACCACCATTCCCTCGAACTCCTTACCGGAGATGGGCAGGCTCCAGATGGGATTTGCGTCTGTGCGAACGTCGGAGCTGTAGGAAACGCCCTGGGGGCTGCTTATTGGGTGAAGCGAATCGGCGGGAAGGGTCATGCGGTACTCCGGAAAGTGAAGGATTCAGCACGTAGTCTAACGGACGGCCGGCAAGGGGGAACTGGGGTTGGCGGGTGGGGCGATGGCGCGGGCTCCTCGAGGGGCGAGGGCTGCATTGGCGGCGGTCCGGGGCGAGCTCCGGGGGGCGCTCCGCGTGGGGGGATTTTCTCTTATGCTTTGTGCAACCGGGCGGCATGGAGTGAATCGGAATGAGCGTGCCTTTGTTGGATTTGAACGAGCAGCACCGCCCCCTGATGGGGGAACTGCGCGAGGCGTTTGAGCGGGTGATGGGGTCGTCGGGGTTCATCCTCGGGCCGACCGTCGAGGCGTTCGAGGCGAATCTGGCGCGGTATTGCGGGGCGAAGCATGCGGTGGGGGTGTCCAGCGGGACGGATGCGCTGCTGGCGGCGATGATGGCGTTGGGGGTGGAGCCGGGGGACGAGGTGATCACCACGCCGTTCAGCTTCTTCGCCACGGCGGGGAGCATTGCCCGGCTGGGGGCGAAGCCGGTGTTCGTGGACGTCGACCCGGTGACGTTCAACATGGATGTGTCGCAGGTGTCGGCGGCGGTGACGTCACGCACCGTGGCGATCATGCCGGTGCATCTGTTCGGTCTGGCGGCGGACATGGCGGCGATCAATGCGGTGGCGCAGCGGCACCACCTGCCCGTCATCGAGGATGCCGCCCAGGCGATTGGGGCACGCGACCACGACCAACCCATCGGAACGCTCGGAACCATGGGGGCGTTGAGCTTCTTCCCGACCAAGAACCTGGGCGGGATGGGCGACTCCGGGGCGGTGCTCACCAACGATGATGCACTGGCGGCAACATTGCGGATGATCCGCGTGCACGGGGCCGACAGCACGTATCATCACACCATGATCGGCGCCAACTTCCGCATCGATGCGCTGCAGGCGGCGATGCTGGATGTGAAACTTCGTCACCTTGACGGTTGGATCGAGGCCCGCCGCGCGAATGCCGCACGTTATGATGAGCGTTTGTCGGACGCGATGCTGGTGAAGCCGACGGCCCCGCCGCATGCGTTTCATACGTATAACCAGTACACGATCCGGGTGAAGGACGGCCGACGCGATGCGCTGATGGCGCATCTGGCGGAACGGGGGATCGGCTGTCGGGTGTATTACCCGTTGCCGCTGCATCTGCAGCCTTGCTTCGCGTCGCTGGGTTACCAGGCGGGGCAGTTCCCCGTGTCGGAGCAGTTGGCGGCGGAAGTGTTGAGCCTGCCGATTTATCCGGAGCTGAACGTGTCGCAGTTGGATGAGGTGATTGCGGCTGTCGGGGAGTTTTCAGGGCAGTGATTTCATCGTCACATAATCCGACCTCGACGCCGCCCGACGCACCGGGCGATCCTGTCATTCGTCTGGTGGATGTGTACAAGGCGTTTGGTCGGCTGCGTGTTCTGGAGGGGGTGAGCCTGTCGTTTGCGCGGGGCAGGAACACGGTGATTCTGGGGCCGAGCGGCGCGGGCAAAAGTGTCATTCTCAAGCACATCGTCGGACTCCTGAAGCCGGACCGCGGGGAAGTGTGGTTCGAGAACGAACGGGTCGACACCGCCAGCGAACGTCAACTGGTCGAGATACGCAAGAAGATCGGGTTTCTGTTTCAGATGGGGGCGCTCTTCGATTCGATGAACGTGCACGACAACGTTGCGTTTCCGCTGGTGGAGCACGGCGATGTTGCGCCGGACGAACTGGAGGACCGGGCGGAACGGGTGCTGCGCATGGTGGGGCTGAGCGGGATTGGCAAGAAGATGCCGGCTGACCTTTCCGGCGGGCAGCGCAAGCGCGTCGCCCTGGCGCGGGCAATCGTGCTGAACCCGGAGGTGGTGGTTTACGATGAGCCGACAACGGGGCTGGACCCGATTCGTTCGGACGTGATCAACGAGTTGATCGTGACGCTGCGGGATCGGCTGGGGATGACGGGGGTGATCGTCACGCACGACATGGTGAGCGCCAACAAGATTGCCGACCGAATTGTGATGCTCTACGATGGCAAAATCGCGGCGGATGGGGATCCGGAATCGATTCGCCGGAGCGAGGACGATCTGGTGCGTCGCTTCATCCGCGGCGAGGCGGACCGGGAGGACCTCGAGGCGATCAAACGCGGCTTTGAGCCGGGGGATTGAGAGGGCGAGCAACGGAGCGAGGAAGATGGTGGTGAACCGTTGATCGAGCGATGCGAATTGTCGCGGTGAAGCAGCGAATATGCAGGAGCGTTCACGTAATTTCGCGGTGGGTCTGACGGCGATGGCCGGGTTGGCGGTGTTTGCGGTGCTGCTGATCCTGTTTGGCGCGGCGCCGCAGCTTTTCCGCTCGGGGTATGAGATTCGGGTGTATCTGGATCAGGCGGGTGGGTTGCGTGCCGCCAGCCGCGTGACATACAACGGAATCGATGTGGGCGATGTGCAATCGGTGGCGCTGGCGCCGGCACCGCGGCACGGCGTGGTGGTTGTGGCGCATATCGATGAGGGGGTGTCGCTGCCAACCGATGTGAATGCGACCGTGTCGGGGCCGCTTTTCGGCGGGAGCCCGGCATTGGCGCTGAGTTGGACGCCCAAAGACGGCGAAGAGCCGGAGGCGTACCTGCCGACGGATGGTACGGCGGCGATTGACGGCAGCGCGGCATCACTGGCCGAGGGGCTCGCCAATCGTTTGAGCGCCGAACTGCGCGAGCCGTTGCGCGAGTTGCAGCGGGTAAGCGCCAGCTTTGAGGTGCTCAGCGCCGAATGGACGCGCGTGGGGCAGAACATCAATCAGCTTGTGGAGCCACGCACGCCGGAGACGGTGGACGGTGGCGATGCGATGGGGAACCTGGCGAGCATGATTGCGCGGGCCGACGCCCGCATGGCGGAGCTGCGTGAGGTGCTGGGGAGGATGAACAACACGCTCGAAGGCGCGCAGCGCTGGGTCGAGAATGAGGAGCTTCGCGACAACGTGCAGGCGACGGTCGCCAACGCGCGCGAGCTGACGGCGAACCTCAACGCGAAGATCGATGTGCTCAGCAAACGCTATGTCGCGGTGGCGGACGACCTGTCGGCGGCAATTCGGACGCTGAACCAGACGGCGGAACTGGCGCGCAGCGGCGAGGGAACGGTGGGTAAGCTGCTCAACGATCCGTCGCTTTACAACAACCTCAATGATGCGGCCGCACGGCTGAAGCTGGCAATGGATGAACTGAACCTGCTGTTGGAGCAGTTTCGCGAGGAGGGGCTGCCGCTGCAGTTCGAATAAGCGGCTTCCGTCCATATGGCTGAACGATGGCGTCTCGCCACCGTTTCCCCTCCCGACGCGGTGTGATGCCGGGGCGGCTGCGGCTGAACAATCCCATGAAGTACGTCATCATTATTCCTGACGGAGCGGCGGATTTTCCGCTGGATGAACTCGACGGCAAAACGCCTTTCGAAGCGGCGCACAAGCCGCACACCGATCGCCTGAGCATGGAAGGTCGGCAGGGCACGGTCGCCACAACGCCCAAGGGTTTTCCCTGCGGTTCGGATGTGTGCAGCATGAGCCTGCTGGGGTATGACCCGGCGAAATACCATCGCGGACGTGCGCCGTTGGAGGCGGCGGCGCTGGGCATCGAACTGGACAAGCACGACTGGATCTTCCGCGTCAACCTTGTCACCGTGATCGACGGCCTGATGCAGGACCACTCGGCGGGCCACATCTCGAGCGATGAGGGCAAACGCCTGCTGGCGGATCTCGCGCCGCGGCTGGATATCGCCGACATGGTGCTCTACCCGGGCGTGAGCTACCGCAACATCATGGTGGATATCTCCAACCGCGATGGACGCGTTGGCCGGGACTGGTCAGAACTGGCGACGACTCCGCCGCACGACATTCCCGGCGAGCCGATTCGCAAGCACCTGCCGGTGGGCGGGGAACACGCGTCGCTGCTGCATCAGATGATCGCCGAGAGCGAGGTGATGCTCGCGGACCACGAGATCAATCAGACACGTCGGGAACTGGGCGAGCTTCCCGCCACGCATGTGTGGCCCTGGGGGCAGGGGAAGGTGCCGGTGATGCCGAGTTTTGAAAGCCGGTTTGGCCTGCGTGGGGCGATGATTACCGCGGTGGACCTTCTGGCGGGCATCGCGCATTTCATCGGGTGGGATCGGCTGAACGTGCCGGGGCAGACGAGCTATCACGACACGGATTACGCTGCGGCCGGGTCGCACGCGATTGCCGCACTGGACGAATACGATTTGGTGTGCGTACACGTGGAAGCGCCGGATGAGGCTGCTCACGCCGCCGATGCACGCACCAAGGTCGATGCGATCGAGGCGATCGATGAGCACATCGTCGGCCCGATTCACGCGGCGTTGGAAGCGCGGGTGGCGGCCAAGAAGGACGATGGCTATCGCATCCTCTATATGCCCGATCACTACACCTGCGTAAGCGATCGTAAGCACAACCCGACGCCAGTGCCGTTTGTGGTGTGTGGTACGCGCATCGGCAGCGTACTCAAGCGGCCGTTCAATGAAAAGAACGCCAACGATTCAGATCTGCACGTGGCCTATGGACATGAGTTGATGGAGTACTTCCTCCGCAGCGCGCTGGCGTGAGAACACGCGGCATTTCGATGCGTTCGCACCCGTCGCCATCGTGATCCCGAATCGTTGCTGATGACTGCGATTCTGGATGGTGCATTCATGCCGCTCGTCGCTTGTCAGCGGCGCTCTCTCTGGGCGCGGATGAATGCCTGCCACGCATCATCAACCGATTGACCGAGCAGTTCCTCGATGACGGCTTCGTTGCAGCGCTGGGTTCGCAAACGGGCGTTGAGCTTCCTGACGAACTCGCTGTCCTGCGTTTCGACCAGCCAGGCGAAGAACGCGGCTGTGGTGCGGTAGCTGTCGCGATAGCTCGAACGTTGCGGATGGATGCGCGGCCGCGGTGCGTTCGGTTCAAACTGGTAAAAGCGAATGTAATCGGCCACACCCTCGACCATCCAACTCGGCTGGCGACGGCGGTACTGCTGAATCACGTGCGTCATTTCGTGAATCACCATGCCGAAGTCATCCGGGTGATCGGTGATCCACTTGGCGCTGATGGTGACGGTGTTGCCCGAGGCGAAGGCGATGCCCTCCATCTCACTTTTGAAAACGAGCTTCATGGTCGTCGGCGGAGTGAAATTATCGCTCGCGAGGTAGTGGGCCACCTTGGGATACCACGTTTCGCACAGCTTGACGGCTTTCTCCGCCCAATCGCTGACATGAGGGGCATCGCTTACATCCAGTTCAATCGTCACCGCAATGGCGGGAACGACTGCTTCGGGGATCGGCGTTGGCGCATCCGCGTCGGTTGCTTCCTGTTCCGGCGCGGATGCACCTGCCTGATCCGCCGCTGCACCGTCCGACTCCGCCACCGCTGCATCGCCTGACGTGGTCGGTGTTTCGGTCGTCTGTTCCGCGCGAGCCAGAAACACCGCGCCCCCAAGTATGATGAACAGTATGGCGGGCCATCGTGTCATGTCAGCACTCCTGCACCTTGAGAATACGATCGCGGTGCGAGATCAGGGGAATTCGGACAAATGCTCGGGCCAGGCACCGTAGTACGCGTCGCGACCCCAACCCAATTCGATCAGCGCACGCTGATTGTTGGCGACGCTTGGTCGCGGGACGGACCAGTTCCACGCGGATGGCGTGATGCCATCGAACGTTTCGTAGGTGGCGCTGAGGTCGGTTGCGAGATAGTTGCTCACGCTTCCCGCGTGCCAGTTGCCGTTGCGGTCAAGGTTGCCGAACGAGGGCGCCATGGTTCCCGGACGGTTGAGGTGAAACGCCGGGTCTTCCTCGAACACCAGCGGGCCGCGTGTGCGTCGTTCCATGTTGGTGTTGGCAAAGAGCAGGGCGAAGGTTGGCAACGATTCGCGCACCGCGCCACTGAAGAGTTCGATCGAAGCGTAATCATATTTGGTGTTGCTGCCGATACCGCTGCCGGGCACGCCGTCCTGAAGCGAAGGGCATCGGAAGAGACTGGTGACCGAGGCTCGGGCGATATATCCACCGGCGACAAGCGAACCATCGTAGGTGGGCTCGTAGTACCCGGGAATGCGTGCCTCGCGTCCCAGCCATGGCCGTGCCGACGCGGGTTCCACCATGCTCCAGGGCGGCGGGCCTGCGGCGGGCATCCGGTCCTCGTTGTCATTGGCAAAAAGGTGGAACGACTGGCCCATGCTGCGCATCTGCACGCGGCAGGTCAGGACCCGGCTCGTTTCACGAGCGCTGGACAGGGCCGGCAGCAGCAGCGCGATCAGCAGCGCGATGATTGAGATGACGACAAGCAACTCGATCAGCGTGAAGCCATGCGAACGATCACGGCGGAAGCGAAGAGGTGTGTTACGCATCGGTCGGCTCCTGGACAGGTCTTGCTCGATGGAAAGGATGCGAGAAGGAAGTCGCCCGCGGTCAGGCGGGCGACCCCCGGAGGATGTTTGATCACCGTCGACGCCGCAGCAAAATGACCCCCGCCACTCCCATGAACGTCAGCGATGCCGGTTCCGGTACAAGGGTGCCTTCCACATTCGCGGCGATGACGGCATAGCCTGCGATTAAGTTCGAACGATTGCTGAAGGTGATTTCGGTTAACGTTTGGCCCGCAAAACTGCTCAGGTCGACGATTTGTTCGGTGAGCAACAACGTTTCCGCGGGGTTGGCCATGTCGACGCTTCCCACACCGGGGAATGCGCCGATGTTGGGCTGGCCGTTAAAAGGACCGAACCAGTCCGGGCCGGTGAGGCGTGCGGTATGGCTCGCTCCGCCCTGGAAGGTGAAGGTGACGTCGAAATCGCCTCCGCCGTTACTGATTTGAAAGAGAATGCCCGCGGAGGAATTTCCATCGAGTCGGATGGGCGTGCTGAGCACGGTGGTTTGCGGTCCTGTCTGATCGACGTTGGGCAGCCAATCGGGCTTGGTCCCCCGGTTATCGCCGTTGGCCTCATCATCGAAGAAGTGGTTGCCGTTGTCCACGGTGTCACGGTTGCCCAGGTGGACAATGTCCAGAACGAACGGGTCCTGCACCACCTTGTACTTGTTGAGAACCGGGTGGTTGGGGATGCCGAAGGCGAAGTTCAGTCCGCGGTCGGAAATACTTCGGTAACCGTTGGGGGCATCGGGCTGCGTCAGCTCACCAATATGCGCGATGCCGTTGAAGTTGTAGTTCAGGTCAATCTGAATCGTGGCGGCCTGAGTGGTGGTGGCGATGGACAACGCGCCGAAGGCACAGGCGAAAGACATGGTGAACAAGCGGCTCATCGGACTCTCCTTGTTGAAATGCGATTGACCGGATGGGCCTCCCCAAAGGAAACGCATCAGTCGGAGGCGGAGAAAAATGACCCTTTAAAACGACGACATCGGATAGGTCGACCAACGCAATGCGCCCGGCGGGGCGACGGGTTAATGTCGCCGCCGCACGAGCAGCAGGGCACCAGCGCCAAGCAGCACCAGTGAGGCAGGCTCGGGAATCGGCACCCATTCGACGATGAAGGCGTTGCGCGGATTGGTTCCGCTCAGGTCCGCCCAAAGTCCTTGCGTGGTGAGCACCAGATAGTGCTCTTCACCGACATTGTTCGGTTCGCCTTCCTGCCAGGCGGTGAAGCCCACATCCACGCCGTCCTTCCAGAAGACGGTTCCGTCGAGCCAGCGCCACTCGCCTTCAACAGCTTCATCGGTGCCGCCGATCCATGCATCCTGCGCGCCGAAGCCGCCTTCCTCGTTGAGCAGATTGGTCATGATGAAGTTGAGCAGTTCGGCACTGGTGATCTGCGCCAGATCGCCCTGCTGGTAGCCGCTGGGCGCGACCATCGACTGTGCCAGCGCTCGCGCTTCGCTCCACGTGACGCCCGGATTCACATAGATGGCTTCGTAGCGTCGACCGTTGAACTCGAGGCCGAAATCAGCCAGCGGGATGTCGTATTCGAGGATGTACTCGCCGCGTGTGGTGCCGGCGTTGCTGTCGTTCCAGTGGCGTGCGTTGCTGTGGTTGGGGCCGCGCAGGTCGCCGTAGTGTTCCGAGTCGTTGAAGTTGTTGGGTTCGCCGGTCCACCACTTGGTGAACTTGCCGTCGACGGGGCTGCCGTCGACGCCGCCGGACCAGAACGAGTCGGGTGTGCCGCCGTTGGTCGAATCACCCAGCCAGACCCAGTCGCCCTCGCCCGAGCTGCCGTAGAGGGGGTCATCGGTTGCGCCGATCCATGCGGTGCCGCCACCGTTGATGACCTGAAACATGATCTCGGTGGCTGCCATGTTCTCGGCTTCGGAGCGAATGGTCGCCAGATGCCCCTGAATGCCCGGCTTGTAGGAGTAGTTGAACACATCCAGATACGCATCCTGGAACAACTGACCAGCCGGCGTACGGATCAATTGATAGGTGTGATACGTCTGTGTGCTGGCGTCGTAATAGACGGTCTTCACACCCGCCTGCGCCAGGCCGACCGAGCCAAGCACCATCGAAACCGCGATACCCCGCATCAAGGACTTTGGTGCGAACATGCAAATCCTCCTTCAAAAGGACGTGAAGTGCGCAAGGCCGTCTTACTGCGGCATCCCCGCGCGATACATCGATTCAATCTCGTCGGCGTCCAACGCGCGACGGAATATCGCAAGCTCATCCATCTGTCCCACGAATCCCTCACGGGCACGCTGGGACTCCACCATCAGATAAGGGTCGCTGCCGATGAGCAGATCGCCCCCGCAAGGGGTGAGAACTGACGGGGTGATGGTTTCGTGAATCAGTTGGCCATCGAGGTAGAAGCGTGCCGTGTTGCCATCCACCGTGACGACTGCCAGATGCCAGCCATACTCCAGCGGCTCGGTCTTCGGGGAGTAGACGAACTTGCCCGGCACATCGTCGGACGACTCCCAGCCCGTGCCGAACTGAAGGCGTGGTCCGTGCAGGTGACCGTCGGCGAACACGGAGAACTGATAGTTCATCTCCTTCAGGGGGCTGTCGCGTTTGCTCACGACCGTGCCGCCACCACCATCGTGCGTGCTGCGGAACCATGTGGCGATGGTCATCGCACCATCGATGTCGAGCAGCGGATCGTGTGGCACGACGATGCCGGACACTCGAAACTCCGACTCCCGTGACAGGCTCACACCGCCTTTTCGCGACCAGCGTCCGGTGCGGCGCGTCGGTGCGTAAAGATCGATGCGCGAATCACCCATTTGCCCGTTGAGTCGACCGTACGTTGCCCGCGCCTGATTGATGACCAGCGGACCATTGCGCCGGCTGTCGTCGAAGGGGTAGTACAGCACCAGGTCGGGATCGCGACGCAGGTTCATGCTGTAGACGAGCCACTGATGGTAGCGCGACCCCTGCCTTGCCAACTCACGGGCATCGAGTTCCTGACGAAGGGACAGATGATCCACCGCGACGGGACGCACTTCGTCGTCGAGCTTGCCGTGGGCGCTGACCTGTCCCGCCCAGCCGGCCGCCAGTTCCACAAAGCGTGATGGCGTGTTGGGCGTCTGGCCCCGGGGGCGTTCGTACAACTGCACCTTGCCGGTCAGCACTTCGGTCGTGCTGGCACCCGCATCGGTGACATGGACGTTGAACTCCGTGCCGAAGTCGATCACCTCCGCGGTGGGCGTTTCCACCGTGAAGTAACGAGCGGAGGCGGGGACATCGGCGGTGAGTCGGCCTTCCAGCAGTTCCAGCCGATTGGCGCCGGTGACTTCAAACCGCGCCGGGGCCGCAACCACCACGTTGGCTGAGCTTGCCATCTGCAACTCGACCAGACCATGGGTCAGGTGGTACAGCCGACCTTCCTGTAGTTCCGCGCCGGAAGTCAGCGGTGTTTCGCCATCGCTCCAGCGTGCATCGAAGATGCGCGTGATGCGGGCGGGGATCGCGTCGTCAGTCGCGGCGACGTTCTCGATGGTCGGAACGGGCTGACGCGTCATCCACATCACGCCGATGAGTGCGGTGAGCAGAAGTACCGCAGCAACGCGCATGAGTTTGCGTACCGTCAGGCCGCCGCTGTTTCCCGTGGTGCGGTACACCTGAAACCCACCGACGTTGACCAGCATCTGTGGCCGATCATCGTGTGGCGCGACAACGGGCGGTGGGGGCGCCTGGGCAGCCACCTTTCGGGCCGCCAGTGCATCGGGCGGAAGCTCGACGAGTTGATCCGCGGGTGCGGAACGGTCGATCTCCACCAGTGTTTGCCAGAGTTCCTGTGTCGGCTCCGTGTCCGACTGGCTTTCGAGCTGATCGAGGCCGGTGATCTCCAGATATCGCTGCAGCTCACTCATGTGCATTGAGCGCACGAGGTTGCCGTGCAGCACGGAGCGGCGGGCAAAAAGGCGTGGATGCGCGGGCGAGGCCATCAGCCACGCCTCCAGCTCGATCACCCCCTGCTCGGTGATGTCGCCGTCGAAATAGGCATCCATGAGTGCGTAGGGTGGTTTCATTGACCACCTCCCTGCGCGACGCGACGCTCAACACATTCGGCAAGCTGTTGGCGGATGCGGTGGAGCAGCACACGCACGTTGACCGCGGTCAGGCCGAGCGTTTCGCTGATCTGGGCCGGCGACATGGAGCGGCGGTACCGCATGTCCACCAGGGCCGACGCCTTGGTGCCGATGTGCCCCATGCACTGCTGCAGCGCCTCGAAGCGAACATCCGTGTCCGGCGCGATCTCGCTGTGTGCCTCGGCGATGGCGTCCATCACCTGCTCGCTGAAGACGTGTCGATCACGGTGGCGGTCGTGGTAATACCGCAGCACGTGGTTGCGGGCGATGCCCATGACCCATGCGGTGAACGACCGCGAGGTGTCAAAATCGTCGAAACGTTCCGCCGCCGCCTGACCCACCGACTGGAACACATCCTCGGCATCGTGGTAGTGGTGAATCTGGGCGTGCACGAACGCGAACACCGTGTTCTGCGCCTTCATCCACTCGGCGGTGAAACGCTTGGTTCGCTGTAGTTCACGCACATCCGGCATGGCGATGTCCCGGTAAAGTGATCCCCACGTATGAAATTCACGAAAGACGCGTGAGCGTTACAGAAAAATGACGCAACAGACCGGAAAGTTGCCCTGAATCCAAACGTCGGCGGGTGCGTGATCGCCGCGCAAATATCAAAAGCAAAATGAGTTGCGATCCATTCTACCCGTGGCGATGGCGCAGCGGTATCCTTTTTTTGAAACGTCTCGCAACGCGCGCAGGGTACGCGCAGGAACAACCGGGACGGCAGCGTGTGCTTCGCCCGCTTGTCGTGTGGAGCATGGATTGTCGCGTTGGATCAGCCGGCCGCGTCAGGCGACGATGCCTCGCCACCGCCGCCGCGCTTGCGGCGTCGTCGACCGCCGCGTCGTCGTCGGCGGCGCTTGGGCTGGTCGTCGGCGGATGCTTCGACGTTGGCACCGCCATCGGTTGCGGCATCACCGTTGTCGGGGACGTTATCCGCGGTTTCGTCGGTGGCGTCGCTCAGATGCTTGTTGGTGTAACCGCCCCCGTTGCGTTTGGCGTCGACAGGCTTGGATTCGGCGGCGACATCATCCGGCAGTCGCGCCGATGGTGTGCCGTCCGCCGACTCGACCTGATCTTCGGCGAGTGGTCGGCCGGGGTGGGGCCGTCGGGGGCCACGATCGCGTTCGCGCTTGGCGCCGTCGCGTTCGCCTCCGCCGTTTGTCTTGCCGCCACGCGGTCCGCCCACCGGGTTGCCCTGCTTGTCGAGGATGATGATGTCCTCGAGCGGGTAGGCGGCCGGCTTGCGGTCGGCCGCATCGAAGCGCACCAGGACCAACTGGGTGAGAATCTGCGAGTCGATCACCACGCCGTCGCCATCGGCGGTGCGCACGCGGGTTTGCTTGTGCGGCAGTTTCTTGCGCAGCGACTCGTAAGTCGCATCCTCATAACGCAGGCAGCACATGAGCCGTCCGCACCGCCCGGAAATCTTCGTCGGGTCGAGCGTCGCCTTCTGCACCTTGGCAGACCGCATCGAAACGGGCTTGAGCACCTTGAGGAACTGCTTGCAGCAGCAGTGCTGGCCGCACCGTTCGTAATCCGCCACCAGCCGCGCCTCGTCCCGAGCGTTGACCTGGTGCATCTCGATGCGGGTCTGATACTCCTTGGCGAGTAGCCGCACCAGTTCGCGGAAATCGACCCACTGCTCCGCGGTGTAGTGGAAGATGATGCGTTCGCCGCCGAGCAGTTGCTCGACGTCCACGATCTTCATGGGCAGGTTGAGTTCACCCGCCAGATTCCGGGCGTACTTAAGCATCTGCGGCTTGCGGTCGTCCAGCCGCGATTGCTCGTTGAGGTCCTCGATGGTGGCGACGCGCAGAACCCGCCCCTGCTCGGAAAAGGGGTAATCCTTCCCGCCGGAGTTCTCGATGTACTGCAGCATCTCCTTCCGGCTGACGCTTTTGCCGCAACCGCTGTTGGAGCAGGTGGTCGTGAGCATCTCGCCCACTTCGGTGCCGCGTGGCGTCCGGATGACCAGCTTCGACCCACACCCGGGCTTGGCCGAGCCGTCGTAGGGCAACTCGGCGATCAGCTTCATGTAGCCGTAGCGGACGACGATCGACTTGGGCGGTTCGAGCTTTTCGTAAATCTTGCGGTCCTCTTCCTCGAGCATGACGGGAAGAGGCATGATGGATCCGGGCATGAAACAACTCCGTGGGACGGCAGGTGCGCAATCTGCGTTGCGCTCGCAAAGTGTAGCGCATCAAACCCTTGGGCGTGGCTTTCACGCCTTTCGATTTGTGCGGGGGCCACTTTGCGCGCGTTGCGCCGGCCGTGATGTCGCGGGCATTCTGGTTTTTCAGCATCCCATCAGCCGCCCGCAAGCCGACAGGGTCCAGACACGGAGATCATTCAACGGGACATCGCGATGCGAACCATGGCGATGCCCAGCGGTTCATATCGTCGCCGCTTCGCAGATAAAAGGCAAGCGGAATGGATCGGCGAGCGGCGTCAGCGGCCGGGGGCGGTCCAGGTGAAGTCCACATCGCGGTCGCGGCTGAAGGCGCGGGCGGCCTGATAGAGGCAGTCCTGGCAGGCGGTGGCCTCGGGGCGGTCGCCGGTCCAGCGGGGCAGGTCGGCCGGGATGTTCTCGCGCAGGCAGAGCGTGCAGCGGTATTTGCCTTCGCCCGCTTGGGCTTCAACCAGCGCCCGCTTGAGGCATTCCAGACATAGAACGGAGCCGTGATGGCCCTCGATCATGGGTTTGACTTCGTCCCAGTCGGTGCCGCAGAAGTCGCAGCTGATGACAATGCCTTCGGGTTCGGTGCGTTGCATGCTGGAATGATAGCGGCTCACCCGGGTGGCGGGAGGGGAGCGCGAAGTAGCGTGAAGCCGTCCGGCGGGGCGGCGATGGTCGCGGGGCGTGGGATCGCTAGGGGTGCCGACCGAACTTATTTGGCGGCGGTCAGTTCGCGTTCGGCAGCGTGCCAGAAGGCGGCGTCCTGACCCTGCGGTCGCCCGGCCGATTCCCACATCAGATACGCACGTTCAGCGATCTGGTCGTGTGTCGGGGCGGCGGCGGGCTTTTTGCGCGTGCGCGGACGCGGCGGCGTCTTGGCGGTGACCGTGGCGATCCCGGTGTCATTCGTCATGGTGGCGGCGGCAGGCGTCGCCTTCGATCGGGTCGTGGTGCGGGCACGTGGCGTGCTCGATTTCGGTTGCTTGGCCATGCTGATCCCCTTCTCGACGAAACCGTCACAGGACAGCCTGTGAATGGTTGCGAGTTTTGAACGTGCAGACGAATGATACCACCGGCCACACGCAGCGCGAACCATCAACGATGAGGATTTGATGCAAAAACCTGTGCGACGGGTGTCGTCGTTCCGCGCAGAACGTTAAATCCCATGCACCACCTTAAAAGAATGGCATCGGACGAATCGTCAGGCGATGAACTTAATGCTGTTTGTCGGCGAGGGTTTGCAGCACGGCTTGGGCATGATCGGCGACCTTCACCCTGTCCCAGCGGTGAGCGACCTTGCCCGCCGGATCGATGAGGTACGTGGTGCGAACCACGCCCATGAACTTGCGGCCGTACATACTCTTTTCCTGCCACACGCCGTAACGGGTGCACACCTGATGTTCCGTATCGGCGAGGAGGGTGAACGGCAGGTTGTGCCTGTCGGCGAAGCGCTGGTGCGACCGGGTGTCGTCGGGGCTGACACCGAGGATGACGGCATCGCTCTTGCGGAAGTCGGGCAGATCATCGCGGAACTGGCACGCCTGTTTGGTGCAGCCGGTGGTGTTGTCCTTCGGGTAGAAGTAGAGGACGACCCATCGGCCGCGATAGTCCTTGAGGCGATGCTTCTCGCCGTGCTGATCGGGGAGGGTGAAATCGGGGGCGGTTCGGCCCGGTTCGATGAGGTTGGCGCTCGTCTCACCGGCGGCTGCGGCGGTGGAAGCGGCGCGGGTGGATCGTGTCGCGCGTTTTTTGGCCATGGGGCGACCTTTCGACTTAGAATGGCGGGTGCGGTGAGCGTCACACCGTTAGCGGACAATCACAACCCGTTGAGTTGACCATGCTGCCGGGATTCGTGCAACTGATGAGCCCGATGTGGGGCTGGGCGCTGCTGGCGGCCGCGGGTGTGCCGTTGCTGGCGCACCTGCTGAGTCGTCGGGGCGGTCGGCTTGCGCCGTTTCCCGCGGTGCGGTTCGTGCAGCAGGCGGCGGCCGATTGCGCGCGGTTTCTTCGGCCGCGGCATTGGTTGCTCCTGTTGCTGCGGATGTTGCTGTTGGCGCTGATCGCGCTGGCGTTTGCCCGGCCGATCTGGTACCGCACCGCGCCGCCGACCGATGTGTCGCAGGGTGTTATCACGGCATTGGTGCTCGATCGTTCAGCGTCGATGACGCGAACGCAGCGTGGTGCGACGCTCTTCGAGGCCGCCCGTCAGCAGGTGATTCAAACGCTGCGGTCGCTGGACCCGGCTCGTGATCTGGCGACGGTGGTGCTGCTCGATCGCCAACCGCGCACGTTGCTGCCCGAGCCGACAGCCGGCTTTTCGAATCTGATCGCGATGGTTGAGCGCTTGGAAGCCACGCAGGAGCAGGGCGATCTGGAAGCGGCGCTGCGTCTGGCGAGCGCGGAAACCAGTTACGCCACGCAGGCGGGACGTGATTCGGGCAATGCGGCAAACGGGAACGCAGCCATTCGGCCTGCGTTCATCGAAGTGTTCAGCGACATGCAGCAATCGCAGTGGGCGGACATTTTGCGTCGCGGTGCGGCACCGGCGGAGGCGACGTTGTCGCTGCGGCGGGTGGGTGACTTCACCGGCAACGTCGCGCTGTTTCAGCCGCGCATCAACCCTGTGCGGCCGATCGTCGGACAAAGCGCCGTCGTCAGTGTGGAGGTGGCGAACTTTTCCGATGCCGATGTGCAGCCCACGGTGGAGATGCGTTTCGGCGACGAGCGCACTCGGCAGACGTTGCGAATCCCTGCCGGTACCACGATCAGTGCCAGCTTCACGCTCACGCCGTCATCCATTGGGTCGCACGTGGCGGAACTGCATCTGGTTGATCATCGCGACAGTCTGACGCTTGACGATGCCACCGCCGCAACCTTTACCGTGGCTGCGGCCCGGCCGGTGGCGCTGGTTACCGATGCCCGCACCGACGATCCGACCAGTGCCGCGTTCTTCATCGAGCGCGCGTTGCGCCCCGAATCGCCCGATACGCCCGGCGAGCGGCCAAGCGGCGTGGCGCTGGCGCGATGGCAGCCGATGCAACTGGCCGCGGCGCTGCAGGCGGAAGGGCGACCACGGCCGGACGTCATCGTCATCTGTGAAGCCACGACGTTGAGCCGCGGCGATCTGCAAATGCTGCACGGGTTCATCCGTCAGGGCGGCGGCGTGATATGGATTGTCGATTCGCGTGCTGCGGCGAACCTGCTCGAGCAGTTCAACAGCCTGATCGGTGACACGCCGCTCAGCCCGATTGTTCCTGAAACCGAACGATGGCGACTGACGGCCGATCTTTCCATTGCCACCGGTCAGTTCGATGACCCGGTGCTCGCACTATTTGAGGGGCCGGCACGCACGGCGGTGGTGAATACACGCTTTCGACAGGTACTTGCAGGCCGTCTGCCGTTGACGGCGACGGCGCTGCTGACGTTTGAAGACGGCACGCCCGCGTTGGCGGCGCAGTGGATCGGTTCGGGGCGGTTGGCTGTTTTCGGTGCGTCGCTCGCGCCGAGCGATTCGGATCTGGTCAAGGGGCCCGTGCTTGTGCCGCTGTTGCATCAGTTGCTGCGTCATCTCACACCGGGCATTCCGGCCGAGGCGAACCCGCAACCCGGCGCTCGGCCGAAGATCGCTGTTGATGGACGTTGGCGGGATGGTGATCTGGAAGCGGTTGGTCCACAGGGTCGACCGCTGCGTGTGACGCTTGCCGGTATGCTCGCCGATGCGACGTTGCTCGAACTGGAACCGGTTGCATCGGTGGGGCGCATTGAGGTTCGCCAGCGTGGTGAAAGCGCTCCGCTCGCTTCGGTGCAGGTGGAACTGCACCCGGGTGAAAGCGACATGCACATCGCTGATGAAGAGACGCTGGCGCAGTTTGCCCAGCCTCGCGATGTGTTGGCGGGTGGTGCCGCGACGGAGGTTGCCACCGCCACGGCGACGTTGCGCAGCTCAGGTGTGGAGATGTGGCCGTACCTCGTGGCTGCGGCGCTGATCATGGCGATGCTCGAGACGCTGACACTCATGGCGATCGGCGGCACACGCATCGGAGCGATGAAACGATGAGCGGTTTCCCAAGGCGTTTGACGGTACGACATGCCTGATTTCAGCTTCGACCAGTTTCGTCCGCCGCTTGGCGATGCGTTGACCGCACTGTTGGTGCTGGCGGCGGTGGGCGTGGTGGTGTGGCTGTATCTCTTTCGCCAAAGCGATGTCGCGTGGTGGCGTCGGGTGCTGCTGTTGTTCCTGCGGATCGCAGCGATTGCGGTGGTGGCATGGATTCTCATGGGACCCAGTGCCGACACCACGGTTGTCCGCCCGCCTCAGCGCATGCCCATCGTGTTCCTGACGGATACGTCCGCAAGCATGGATCAGAAGGACGTTGCGCCATTCGATGTGCCGGCTGGCGGGGATTCCGATGCGCCGATTTCGCGTCTGGATGCTTTGCGACGCACCTGGCTTGATCGGTCGTACCTGGCGCAGCTTGCCGAACAGGCGGATGTCCATTTCATGGCGTTCGATCAGGGCAGGCGAAGCATCAGCCAGGAGGAACTGTACACGTTAACGCCGGATGGCGGACAAACGCTGCTGTTCGATGCGTTGCAGACGGCGGTCGACTCATTACGCAACGATCACAGCGACCCGGCGGGGGGGCTGGTCGTGCTGCTCAGCGACGGCCACGACACGCAGCGTCAGGTGGATTCCACGTTGGCACTGCGGCTGCGCGAGTTGGGATGGCGCATCATCGCCGTGCCGGTCGGTTCACCACTGGGGGTTCGGCACGTGTCGGTGGACGCCTCCGCCGATGCGGATTTTCTTTTTGAGAACCAAAGCACGTGGATCAACGTGCAGGTGCATCAGAATGGGTTCGAGCATCGGCCGGTCGTCGTTGATTTGGAGCATGAAGGTAGAAGGATCGCATCGCAGACACTGCAGTTTGAGGATGACTCGCATCAAACGCTGCGTTTCCGGGTGACGCCTCCGCCACCTGATGCGCGTGGCAGCCGCATCGAGGGATATCGCGTTGTGGCAAGGCCGATGCCGTTGCCGGGCGAATCGCCCGATGCGCTGGACGATGTGTTTCTTGAGAACAACAGTCGCTGGGTCTTCCTGCAGGTATCGACCGATCGCATCAAGGTGGCGATGTTTGAGGGGCAACCTTACTGGGACACAAAATTTTTGGCGCGTGTGCTGCGCGAGGATCCACAGGTGGAACTCACGAGCGTGTACAGTCTCGCGTCCGGTCGGGTGGTCACGGTGCAGAGCAATGTCCGTGCGGGCGCGGCCCTCGATGCCACGGAAGAGGATTTCGATCCGCAGTGGCTGACCGCCGCCCAACTTAATGAGTTTGATGTAATCGTCCTGGGTAAAGGCGCTGAACGCTTCTTCCCCAACGAACGTGCCCATTGGCTCGTCGATTATGTGCGACAGCGTGGCGGAGCGCTGGTGCTGGCACGCGGGCAGGCGTTCGACCTGACGGACCCCGCGGGCATCTCGGCACAAACGATTCTCAGCTCGATCGAACCGGTGGAGTGGGGCGTCGGCACGTTGCGCGATCTGCGCCTGCAGGTCGCCCCCGAAGGACGCTCCAGCGAGCTCCTGCAGTTTGATCGCCTGGGTGAAACGGATGCGGTGTTGAGCGAGTTGCCCGACATGCTTGCCGCGACACGCATTCAGCGGGAGCGTGCTTTGTCGATCGTGCTTCTGCGACAGTCGCCCACTCGGCAGGGCGGTGATGCGCCACCGGCACAGGCGGCGATTGCGCACACCAGTGCCGGCAGTGGACGCGTGCTCGCCGTCCTCAGTGATGGCATGTGGCGGTGGGCGTTCCTGCCCAGCGAACTCAACAACTACGACTCCGTCTATCAGGCGTTCTGGGCACGCACCATTCGATGGCTGGCGACAGGTGGACAGTTCCTGCCAGGCCAGTCAATGTCGTTGAGCCTCAGCGCGTTGAAAGTCGAGCCCAACGAAAGCGTGCAGGTGACCGTCAGCACCCGCTACGTGGAAAGTCCCACGTTCTCCCCGCGCGTCGAAATCGTCGCTCCCGATGGCGTGCGACGTGAAGTACAGCTTGCCCGGCAGGCGGATCAATCCACGCAGTACCACGGAGTGGTGCAACTGGAGCAGCCCGGCGTACACGAAGTGGTGCTCCACGCTCAGGACAGTGCGGAAGATGGCGAATCCACCACAGTGACCGGCCGAGTGGCGGTGCACGACCGCTCAGCCGAGCGTCGCGACCCTTCCGCCCGACCGCAGGTGCTGGCGGATCTCGCCGAGTCAACGGGCGGCCGATGCTTCGAACTTTTGCAACGTGATGAACTGCCGCAACTGCTGGAAAGCCTCGCCCGCGCCCGGCAGACCGATGCCACGTGGGATTACGCGTTCAACCGTCCGTCCGTTTTTGCGATGCTGGCGCTGTTTTTCGGGTTAGAATGGATCATCAGGCGGCGCGGCGGACTGATGTGACACCGCATCAGCCTACCGCGATGCGGCTACGATCGACTAGAGGCATTCCATGACGCAGGCACTTCCGGCAACGCAGCGTATCCACCCGATCCAGGCGGAACTGGCCGCACTGGGGCGGCGGCAGCGTGCCTATGCCTTTGCGGCCGGATGCATACGGGCGATCTGGCTATGCCTGTTACTAGCGCTCGTACTGGTGCTGGTGGATGCGGCGATGCCGCTCACGGGCAACATTCGCATCGGTGCGCTGGGGGCGATTGCGGTGGTGTTTCTCATCGCTGTGGCCCTGTCCATCCATTGGCGGCGACACGACGACCGCGAGGCGCTTCAGCATGCCCGCACCATCGAACGCAAACACCGCCTGTGGTGCAACCCGATCGTCAATGCGTTGTTTCTGTCGCAATTGGCGGAACAGCAGAGCGATGACCTGGCGCACCAACTCGCTAAACGTTCGCTTGAACGTGGCAGGACGACACTCGATCAAATCGACCTGCAGGCGCATATCGATCGCGCAGTCCTCCGTCGGGAAGCGGGTTGGCTCTGGGCGGTGGTTGTCGCCTGGCTTGTGTTGCTCGCCATTCAGCCGCGCCTGGCGATGGGGGGGCTGCAGCGCATCGTCAACCCGTTTGGCGTGCAAGCACCTTTCAGCCTCACTGAGCTCGATGTACGCGTCGAGCCCAACGAGGTGTATGAAGGGGAGGACGCCACCGTCACGGCCACCGTCACGGGGCGATTGCCCGATCAGGTCGAGATGGTGGAACTGGACGACGCGGGCAACGAACGTCAGCGTTGGCCGATGCGACTAAGCGATCTGTCGCCGCAGGAGGGAGCGGCCGGCTGGCGGGGCATCGCATCGTTCGAGCGTCGGCTTCAGGACCTGCGTGAGCCCGTGACGTTTCGGATCGAGGCGGGCGATGCGCGGTCGCAGCCAATCACGATCACGCCCTTGCCGCGTCCCGCCGGCGAAGCCACGCGGGATGAGAGTCGCGCGAACGAGGCCGAATCCGAGCGTGAGCCCGGCGAGGGAGCCGATGGCGAGCTGATGAATCCGGGCGATGAGGGGGAAGGTGCAGGCGGGCCAGACGAACCCTCGCTGGCGGATTTTTTCCCTGAGTTGTTCGAGCAGATCGGCGAACTGGCGGCATCGGCGGGCGCTTTGAGCGAGCAGGCGCAGCAACTGCACGAATCGATGCCGGAAGATCTCACCACGCCGCAGGGGCAGGCCTGGCTTGAACAGCTCGAAGGGCTGCAGGAGGACATGGCCGCGTTCCAGAACCGTGCTCAGGAGCTTGCCGATGAGGCTCGCCGTCTGGCACAGGAACATCCGGAACAAAAAGAGCCTCTGGAGCAGTTGGCGCAACAGTTGGAGAACCTGGGGCTTGCGGGACTGGGTGCATGCCCGGACCCGGGGGCTGGCGACGGCGCGGGCGAGGGGGCAGGAGCACCGCAGATCGGCCCGGAGCCCGGCCAACAACCGGGCAATCAGCCGGGTTCCTCGGAGGCACCGGGCACCGGTCTCCAAGGCCGGATCGGATCAGGCGGGGGGGGAGGATCGGCCGCGACGCCGTCCACCGGATTCTGGCTCGCCGGCGCGCAGCAGGCGGGGCAACGCGATCAGATGCAACTGGCACAGTTGATGCTCCAGTTGCAGCAGGCGTTTTCGACGCAGACGGCCGATGGACGAAGTCAACTGCCCGATCTGCCCGAACGCACCCCCGGTGGCCGATATCGTGAACAGGTGGGCGGCGGCGATGCCATCGAAGCCCCGGACGCCGTCATGCAGCAGGTGCCGCCCCAGTATCGCGACCTGGTTCGTCAATACCGTGACCGGGTGCAACAGGATGAATCCCGGCGAAGGACCTCACCATGATTTCGATTGCAACCCGAACGTTGCTCATCGCCCTGACCATTGCGACCGTCACCCTCAGCGCGGGGGCCGGTGCGTTGCTGCGAGCCCAGGACGGTGACACGGCCGCAGCCGGGGAAGGCGTCGTGCGCGTCGGCCGACTTGTTTACGCGGGTGGCAAAACGAGCAAGTGCTTTGCCGATGGCTTTCTCGAACTCGCCGACCGTCACATGGAAAGCAACGTCAGCCGGCAGTTTGAGGGCGTCGACCTTGCCAGTGATGAGATCTTCGAGTTTCCCTTCATCATCATGACCGGTGAAGGCGCGTTTTCCCTTTCCGAGAAGGAGCGGAAGAACCTGCGGTCCTATATCCAGCGGGGCGGGTTCCTCCTCGCCTCGGCGGGCTGCTCCAATCAGGCATGGGCGCGCAGCTTCCGCGATGCGTTCAGCGATGTTTTTGCGGACCATGAGCTTGAAGAACTCGACACCAAACACCCCATGTTCCACACGCTCTTCGACATCGACCGCATCGTCGCGACCAAGGGTTCGGCCCGGGGGGCGTTATACGGGATGAGCATCAACGGTCGATTGAGCATTGTTTTCTCACCCCTTGGGCTCAACGATACCGCCAACGCCGGGGGGGGCTGCTGCTGCTGCGGCGGCAACGAGGTGCGTAACGCCAAGGAGATCAACGCCAACATTCTCGCCTACGCGCTAACGCATTGAGCGGAAGCGGACGACCAGATGAGTGTCGGGTTGTGCCTCCCGGTGGCATCGTGGTACCGATAAGCCCGGCCTGCGACTCACGCAGGTGAGGGTCGGGCCTCATCCAGGCAGGACAGTCATGGTTGAAGACAAGCGGCCGGTCGACAGCATCATCACCGTTCAACAGCACATTATCGAGGCTCAGGGACGCCACCCGACCGCCACGGGACAGTTCAGTTGGCTCCTCTCCGGCATCACCCTCGCCTGCAAGGTGATCGCGTCGTACGTTCGGCGGGCTGGTCTTGTCGATGTCCTCGGCGCGACCGAGGAAACCAACGTGCAGGGCGAGATTGTTCAGAAGCTCGACCACATCGCCAACGACGCTCTCATGAAAGCGCTGGGGTATCGTGAGGATGTGGGCATCATCGCCAGCGAAGAGGACAACGAGCCGCGCGTGCTGCAGGAAGTGGGGCGTGGCCGTTATGTCGTCATGTTCGACCCGCTGGACGGTTCGTCCAACATCGACGTCAACGTCTCGATCGGCACCATCTTCACGATCTTTCAACGACCGGAGTGGGATCACAAGGCTGAGTACAGCGTGATCCAGCCGGGCTATCAGCAGGTGGCTGCGGGGTACGTGCTGTACGGCTCCAGCACGGTGATGGTGTATACCACGGGTAACGGCGTGCATATGTTCACGCTCGATCCGCAGTTCGGCGCGTTTCTCCTGACGCGGCAGAACATTCGCATTCCCGCCCGCACCAACCAGTACAGCGTCAACGAAGCGTACAGCAACAGCTTCCCCGAACCGTATCAGCAGTACCTGACCTGGGCAAAGGAGCAGGTGGATGAACCGTTCAGCTCGCGCTACATCGGTTCACTGGTGGCGGATTTTCACCGCATCCTGCTCAAGGGCGGCGTCTTTCTATACCCGCCGACACAGAAAAATCGCGAAGGCAAGCTGCGGCTGATGTATGAAGCCAACCCGCTGGCCTTCATCGCCGAGCAGGCGGGTGGCGCCGCCAGTGATGGGCATCAGCGCATCCTTGATATTCAACCGCGCAGCCTTCATCAGCGTACCCCGCTGATTCTGGGCAGTCGGGACAACGTTGAAGACGTTCTGCGTTTCGTTCGCGCGTATGAAGCGGCGCATCCCGAGGCGCATCCACGCCGCCGGGCGACGGACAAAGTGCCGGCGCTTTGATGAGGCAGCGTAGTCAGAGCGTCGTGGTGGAGGGGCCCCAGATCACCTCGTACAGATCGTTGAGGAACTTCGCCAGGAAGAGGTTCATGACGATGATCGCCAGGAAGCTGGTGACGAAGGCGTCGGTGGCGGCCCGGCCGACACCCGCCGCGCCGGGACGGCAGTTAAAGCCCTTGTAGCAACTGATCAACCCGATCGACAGGCCGAAGAACACACTTTTGATCAACCCCGACATCAGGTCATACGCTTCGACGAACTCCCTCGAGAAGCGGCGGTATTCCACCGGATCCACGCCGAAGCCGTTGACCGTGACAAGCTGCCCGCCGAGGATGCCCATCAGGTCGCTGAACGCGGTGAGGATGGGAACCATGATGACGCAGGCGGCGACACGCGGCACGATCAGGTGTGCCACGGGATTGGCGCCCATGGCCGCAAGCGCATCGATCTGTTCGGTTACGCGCATGGTGCCCAACTCCGCGCTGACGGCTCCGCCCACCCGGCCGGCGATCATCACCGCCGCGAGCACCGGGCCGATCTGACGCACCACCGAGATGTCGATAATGCCGCCCAGACGGTTTTCCATCCCCATGAGGGCGAACTGATCGTACGCCTCCACCGCGAGCACCATGCCGATGAACGCGCCGACGATCGCGACGACGGGAATGGACTTGGTGCCGATGAGAAACAGTTGCGGCGCAAGCAAACGCCACCGCCAACTCGCGCCGTGCAGCGCCCAACGCGCCGCATTCAGGCAGAACTGCGAAAAGAGGGCGAAGTCCTCGACCTGCCCGGTCACCCGCCGACCCAGATAAACAATACGGTCTCCTGTCATGGTCGAAATTGTAAGGCACGCCCGCGTTCGATGCGACGAACAGGTGGAGGCCTCAACGGAATCGTGCGTGAGCGTCAACCAGCAGGGCGAGGTGATGTGCCGATGGTCTTCGCAATGGGAAGAAAATGATTGATTTTTGGACGACCCGCGGTACGATCATGATGCTCTCCGCCATATCGCGGTATCTGTACCTGTCGCTGGTCGCGTCCATTGATCACCTGACGGGAGCATTTTTCAGGGGAACCTCTCACATTCCAATCGGAATCCACCCATGCGAAGTGTGCCTGCCGCGAACGTCAATGATCCTGCGCCCGTTCCCGTCCATCGGCCATCGCGCCGCCTTCTGCTGGCCGGGGCGTTGCTGACCACGGCGCCATCGCGCCGCTCACCGCGAAGGCGGAACTTGTCCCGCTGCTGATGCGCGGCGATGCTACGCTGGCGTTCGACACGACCTGCCGCTCGACCGCAGGGTGGTCGGACCGTTGGTCGAGGTGGACAATGACACGGCCTATGCCTCGTATCGCTTCGTGGTGACAGAGGTGCGCGACAGTGACATGGCCAACTCGATGCAGTTCGCCGACATCCAGTTCTACGTTCCCGAGCCGACCAGCGCAGCGCTGCTTCTGGGAGGGGTGTGGGGTTTGACGCTCAGGCGGCGTTCGCGCTGCCAGTCTGGTTGCCGCGGGCGTAGAACCATGCGCCGGGCAGCGTCGCGATGAGATCGACGATGAAGATGAGCAGCGACAGCACCACGGCGGCTTCCGGTGCCATGCCCGCCAGGCCGAACAGTTGACTGAATGCTGCTTCACGCACGCCCAGCCCGCCAATGGAGATTGGAATCATGGTGACGAACATGATCGCGGGGACGAAAATGAAATAGTCCAGGACATCGATATCCAGCCGCAACGCCCATGCCGCCGCGATTGTGCCCACCACACGCACACACTGCATCAGCACCGCCAGCACGAGCCCGCCGAGCAGCAACACGCGATCGCGACGATACGCATCGATGCATTCGTACAGTCGCGTGAGTGGATGCCGCAGGTATCGCGCGATAACGGGTGGCATGACACGGTCGGCCCACACGCGCACCGGTCGGCTCAGAAGCAAAAGACACATCGCGATCAACACGACCAGTGACGCTCCCGCCGTCCACGCGATCGCGGTCGGCAGCATCCGTGCGGTCATGGATAGTCCCACGAGCACCATCAGCAGCAGGCTCACCACGCCGAGCACACGGTCGAGGAACACGGATGTGAACGCCTGCGCAAGATTGCAGCCCTGGCGTGTGAGTCCCAGCACGCGCAGCGCCTCAACACCCACCACACCCGGCAGAAACGCGCCGACGAAGTTGCTGACCATCGTGATGCGGATGAGTGCGGGCAGTGTCGCCGTGGGGCAGCGCCCCTGCAGCAGCAGTCGCCAGCGGTAGGCTGCGAAGAGGCGTTCAAAGATGAAGACGCCCAGTAGCAGCAGTAACCCCACAGGGCGCGCCTGCGCCAGCACCGCGCCCGCGGCCCAGAGGTCGATCTTCCATGCCAACAGCGCGAGCAGGGCGATGCTGACCGCAATGCGCACGGTCGTGCCGACGCTGGGGGCGGAACGCGGCTGCGGCCTGCTCACCGGACCTATGGGGGCGGCGTGCTGTTGCGGTGTCGCGCCGCCGGTCGACGGGGGCGTGGTCATGCGAACCACTATAAAGGGCGGGAGGTGGAAATCAGCGCGTTTTAGGGCAGGACGTATCGCTTTGCGAAAGGGCGGCATGCCCACCGTTGCTCGCACGGTGCCCTGCCAGGTTGCGTTGCGGCGGATGCGCTGCTACTAAGGTCGACCTATGGCTAAGACCCGTCGACCTACCGAGTTGCGTCCGACCACGATCGAGCCCTACCCCGCCGGCGCTCCGGGCAGCGTGATTATCACGATGGGCAACACGCGTGTGCTGTGCACCGCCAGTATTGCCGATGAAGCGCCGCGCTGGTTGATCGACCCCGCCACGGGTCAGCCGAGTAAGGGGTGGGTCACCGCTGAATACGCGATGCTGCCCGGCTCCACCCCGCAGCGCAAGCGGCGTGGCAGCGACAGCCGCGGCACCGAGATTCAGCGACTCATCGGGCGCGTGCTGCGTGCCGCCGTTGATCTGGAAAAAATGTCCGGCCTGCTCATTACCTGCGACTGCGATGTGCTTGTCGCCGACGGCGGCACCCGCACTGCGGCGATCACCGGGGCGTTCGTCGCTCTGGCGCAGGCGATCGATTTTGCCCGGCGCGAGGGCTTGATCCGCGCCAACCCGATTCGCGGCCCCGTGGCGGCGGTGAGTGTCGGCATCGTCGACGGCACACCACGACTCGATCTCGATTACCCGCTCGACGTGCGCGCGGAGGTCGACATGAACGTGGCGATGAACCATCGCGGCCAGTTCATCGAGGTGCAGGGCACGGGGGAGAACGGCACGTTCAGCCGGGCGGAACTCGATAAGCTTCTCGATCTCGCCGGTCGCGGTATTCGCCAACTCATACGCATTCAACGTGCCGTGCTGAAATGATTGGATCACGACAGGCCGGGGCGATGCACGTTTCAACGCTGGTATCGTTCGACGGCTGAGTGATGCGGCATTATGAATCTGGCGATTCTCATTCCGGTCCACAACGCCGCGGCGACGATCGAGCGCACCATTCAATCGCTTGCACATGTCAGCGACAGGGCGGGAACGCAGGTCATCATCGTGGATGATGGTTCGACCGACGATTCGGCTGCTATTGCGGAGCGAGCGCTCGACCAACAGGGGTTTGCGGCACGTCAGATCCTGCGGCAGGACAACGCTGGGGCCGGCGCTGCGCGCAACACCGCCTTGGCGAACACGAGTGCTGCGTGGGTGTTGTTCCTTGATGCGGATGATGAACTGCTGATTGATCCGTCTTCGCTGTTCTCGGCTGTGCCGCGTGATGCGACGATGGTCACAACCGGTGCGGTGGTGGTGCGCCGGGGCGCGGTGGTGAAGCGGTATCGGCCGCAGATTGTCACCGTCGCCGATGCGAGGCGACGCTTGAGCGCGGGCAATCTGTTTCCGATGGGCAGCGTGTTGTTTCGCCGCGACCAACTGACGCATCGTTTCGACGAAACGCTGGCCTACCTGGAGGACTGGCAGTTCTGGCTGCACAACGAGCAGTTGTACCAACGCGTGGTGGCGGTCAATGAGCCGATGGTACGCATTCATGTGCATGGCGGCAATCGCAGCAGCCATTTCGCGGCGATCGGCGCATGTCGTGAACGTATCGCCGAGGGCTGGTACACATCGCATCGCCCCACGATGACCCGGCAGGAGCGCCACAACTGGATGCTGCAACGCGCGATCGGCCGCATGATGCAGGGGCATCGTCCTAGTCTGGCGGCGTGGTTCGCATGGGGTGCGAACAAATCGCTGTACGCGAAATTTATGGCACATGCATGTCTTCGCCAGCGGGTGCTGAGGCACGACCATTACGCGGTGGGGCGGTAGTGTTCGTGCCACTCATCGCCGCGGCGGTGTTGCCATACGCGCTCGTACCCATGCCGCCGCAGCCAGTCGGTCAATGCTGTTGGCCCGCCTTCCTCCTTGAGCATCAGAGTCGGGTGCACTTCGATGAACAAGTCGCGCACGAGCCGTTGTGACAGCAGATGACTCATGCCGCGCAGCACGGCGAGTTCCGCACCTTCGACATCAATCTTCACGCATTGCGGCACGCCGGCTGTTTCGGCGAGATGGTCGGCTGTCGTGATCGGCACCCGCACAACAGCGCTGCCCCGACGAACCAGTGAATGCGACCCACCGCCGATGTGTGGATCGACGAAAAGCTCCGCTTCCCCCGTGTGATCCCCCAACGCCGCCGCATGCACCGTTGCTTCGCAACGATTGGCGGCAAGATTCCCACGCAGCGCCGCTGCGTTGTTCGGCTCGGGTTCAAAGGCATGGACGGTGATCGTACGCTCGCCACGATGCAGCAACAGCGCCAGCGTGACGATGCCGATGTTCGCCCCCACATCGTAAACGACATCGTTATCGTGAACGTAGTCGATCATGCGTCGCAGCATCGCTTCCTCGCGCCAGGTGGCATCGATGTGCGCCAGTTGCGTGCGGGAGGTGACGATGAAACGTGCGGATTGCCCCAGCAACGAGGTGTCGTACCAGCCCTGTTGCAGGATTCGACGATCACGCCGCCATCGAAGCGCATCGGCCACGCGCCATCGCGCCAATGTTCGCGCGACGATGCCATCGCCGAGCAGACGCTGACCGAAGCGAATGATGTGCGGGCCGAGTGCCATGGATGCGCTTCTATTCGGGGGTTTGTTGCAGCGGTGAGAGGATCGTCATGGTGAAGCCGAGACGTCGCCACACGGCAAGCGTCATCATGAGGGCCCACGCGATCGTGCTGATGGCGGTGGCGCTGGCGGCGCCGAGCATGCCCCATTGGGGGATGAACGCGGCATTGAGCACGATATTGACGATGCTTGCCGCTGCTCCCGATGCGGCCGCGATACGCTGGTGGCCTTTCATGAGCAGCACCGTTTCCACCGGGCCGAACGCCGTCACCGTCAGCAGCGCGACGGCGAGAACGCACATGGCCGCGTACCCATCCGCAAACTCGATGGAGAACCAGGTGAGCACCCACTGTCCCATCAGCAGCAATACGAGCGTGCAGATGACCGCCGGGCCGAACGCCAGTCGCGATGCGCTGCGTGCGATGGACTGCAGCCGCGTGCCGTTGGTGTTCGCAGCCAGCGGCGCCAGTGCCGGGTTCACCGCGACCATGGCAAGCCGCACGAGGAAAGCGAACTGAGCCGCCACGGCGTAAACCCCCGCGTCGCTTGAACCTCGTATCGCTCCGAGCATGATGACATCCGCTCGTAGATTGCACAGCGCCAAAGCAATGATGAACATCATGGGAAGCGCCGCGCTTAACCATTCCCGTGTGTTCACCTGAACTGGGCCGGCACGCATGGCCTGCCGATCCAATCGCGGCTGAATCTGCACTTCGGCAATCAACACCGCGATGAACAATCCCACCAGTGCCGCGATCGCCGCGACGGAGGGCGTCAATGTCGACGGCATCACGATAAGCCAGAAGCCAATCATCGCAAGCCATACCAACGGATAGTTGACCGCCGTTGTCATTAATCCCGCGACCGGTCGGTTCAACCCCACGAGCACACCATGTCGCCAATGGAGCAGTGCCCGCATCGGCACAAGGGCCGCCGCCACCCAGAACACCGGCCACATCGCCTCGTCCAATCGTTCGCGCATCAGCCAGGCGAAGCCCACCACCACCGCGATACCGATCCCCGCTCCGATGAACGTCCAGCATGCGCCGCTTCGCAGAACGCCACGGATAAGCGACCATTGCGATGCCGCACGGTAAACCGCCAGTTCGCGAATGACGAGCTTGTCCATCCCCAGCGGTGCGAGCATGCCCAACACCTCTGCCCATGCCAGCGTGTAGTGCAGCGCGCCGTACCCTTCAGCACCAAGCGTTTTCGTCAACAGGATCATGATGGTGAACGCAACCGCCAGGCCAGCCACGTTGACGAGCCACCCACCTCCCGCGCCGCGCATCAGTGCCGTCAGCGCCCCTGTGGGGTGTGATGTCGCGGCCGAAGGACCATCGTCAGGCGTCATACGGTTCACCATCGCAACACCCATCGCGCCACCCGCCAGTATGCCGCCAACAGCGGGTTGGCAATATAACGCACCATGCCACGATTGAGCGTGGACGTGTCGAACCGGGCCGCGAATGTTTCAGTGAGCTGCCGATCCGTGATGGTACGCGATTGCTGCACGATGCGCCGCCGTTCCCACAACGCCCGGCGCAGCGAAGGATTGGCAAACGCGCGCCAGGCCCGCCATTTGCTTCCCACATTGCCTTGTCGCAACGCGAGGAGAACAACGCCCAACTCCGCCACGATCAAAGGAGGCAACAGCAGCACGATCGTCCGCCACTTGTAGCACGTGAGCAACAGCCACCAGCGGTTTCGCTCCAGATGCTCCAGATGCCGCTGCAACGTTGCGGCGGGGTCGTGCCGATGCAGCACAACACTCGTGGGCACCATGCGCACCTCATATCCCATCAGCCGCCAATGCCATCCCAGTGCCGCGTCTTCCAGATACATGAACATCGCCTCATCGAAGAGGCCGTGCCGTTTCACCACATCGGCGCGGATCATCATTGCAGCCCCGGAGGCAAAATCGATCACGCGCGGCTCATCGTATTGGCCGCGATCCGCTTCACCGTGTCCCGTTGTGAATCCGAACCCCAGGTAGTGCGATCGATTGCCCGCCGTGTCGATATGTCTGTCATCCGGAAGACGCAACATCGGCTGCGCCGCCGCCGTGCGTTCGTGCTGTTCCAAACAGGCGAGCAGCGGATCCAGCCAGTTCGCCGTCACCACCGTGTCGGGGTTCAGGAGCACGAGATAGTCAACGGTGCTGTACGTTCGACAAATGTGTTCCCACCCCCGATTGTTGCCGCCGGTGAAGCCGCGGTTGGTTTCGGCGACAATCAGGTCCACCTCAGGAAATCGTTCTCGCACCAGTTGAGCCGAGCTGTCCGTCGATGCGTTGTCGGCGACAACCACCCGCATCGTCACACCGGTCGGGCGATGCGCCTGTAGTGAATGCAGGCAGTCGCCCAGCTCCGCGGCGCTGTTGTACGACACAACCAGAATGGCCACCTCAGGCGGTCGATTCATCCTTCTGGGATCCTCATCCCGGTTCAGCATGGCCGCACACGCTGCGTTCATCAATCCTCGGTTCGACGCTCGTCCTGAGTCTGCTTCTCCATGAGAATCGCCATCATCTGTGCCAATTGGGCGATCCGCCGTTCCTGCACGCTCACAATGGAGAGCAACTCAAAGATGATCAGGATCAGAAACCCAGCCAGACACAGCACCATCAGCGTGTGATAGGTCATGTCCAGCATCTGCGCCGCCCACCCCAGCGCATCGGGCCAAACGGCCAGTGCCAGGAACGGCAACCCCGTGAACACCAGCAGCAACACGTAGCGCTCCTTAAGCCGCTGGGCGCGCAAACTGCGCACCGCCAGTAGAAGCAGCATGCCGCCGTACAGCAGCAGAATCGCGTTGCGGGCGGCACCCTGAAACTGCGGCGTGTCGGCAGCCAGCGTCAGCATCGAACCGATCGTGCTCATGAGCAATCCCCATTGCGTTGATGAATCGGCCATGGGTGGCGCATCATGTCCAGCAGCAACGCCACTGAAACCTTGATGACATAAAAGAGCCCTTGTGGCAGCGAAATACTCGTCGTGCCTGACTGTCGCGGCCGCATCGTCACCGGTGTTTCCACCACGCGGAAGCCGGCCCGGTGCAGCAGGAGCACCACCTCGGGCTCCGGATAATCTTCGGGATACCAGTGGGCAAACGCGGCAATCACCTTCGCGTTCACGGCACGAAAGCCGCTGGTGCAATCGGTCACCCGCTTCCCGGTGAACAGCCGCAGCAAGCCGCGCAGGATTCGGCTGCCCGCCACGCGTGCTGCTGACTGACGGAATCCCGTGTCCTCAAGAAACCGCGACCCGATGACCATGTCGGCGTCGCCCTGGTCGAGCCGGTCGATGAGCCGCTGCACCTGGTCGGCGGGGTGCTGTCCATCGCCATCGACCTGCACCGCCACGTCGTAGCCGTGCATCGCGGCATAACGGTAGCCCGTCTGCATCGCGCCGCCGATCCCCAGGTTGAAGGGCAGCCGCAACAGCACCGCTTCGTCGGGCACCAGCGTAGCCGTGCGATCGGTCGATGCGTCGTCCACCACAAGAATATCCGCCTGCGGCAGCGTTTGGCGCAGGTCGCGCACCACCTGTTCGATCGCGCCTTCCTCGTTGTAGGCGGGCACGATCAGGAGGCACCTGACGGAAGCGCGGGACTCGGGGGCGGTTGAGGTCATGCGGCAACGACGGGACGACATTGATTCGGCGGCGTCCAATCATACCGCTGGCATCGCATTTGGCCAGTGCTTTTCAGGTACAGCGATGGGGCTCGGAAAGTTTGCCTCACCTGTCCAACCCTCCTGAAGCGCGTGACCCGAACAACCGATACACCACATGCCCGATCAGGGCGTCCCGAGCACGGAGCAGCGCTGGGATCCATTATTGGACACTGTGCAGCCGCCGATTTCGGCCGCTGATCTATTGCATGAATACCCCCCATTGCCGCTCCTCCGTGCTCGGGCCGTCCTGCGAGCTCACAAGGATTCACCGTTTATGGCCAACGCCCCCTGGAAGTGCTTGCGATCGCTTGTTCGACGCGTCACCCAACCGATGCGCCTGCGCATTCGGCCTACCGGGCAGCGGCTCGACGGTTACCACCTTTCCGAGGTGCGTCTGCGGCTGGCGGGCCGTTCGCTCAGCCTCCTGGTGCGCGACGGCACGACCGATCTCGACCTCGTGCGCATGATTCGGTGTCGTGACAGCGAATACCGCCTGCCGCCGCAGGTGTACCCGCGTGTCATCTTCGATATCGGCGCGAACATCGGCGTCACCGCCGTCTATTTCTCCGTCATCTACCCGGAAGCGGAAATCTACTGCTTCGAACCGCTGCCGCAGAACATGGAGTTGCTTCTTGCCAATGCCGATCGCAACCGCGCACGGGTGCGTGCGTTCAACTTCGGGCTGGCCGATCGCAACGGCACGTTCGCCTATCACCTCTCCGATGACCCGCGCAGCTTCGCTGGCGGAACATTTCACGATAAGGGGTGCGACCCGCAGCGATCGCTCCAGCTTGAGCTGCGTCGTGTTGATGAAGTGGTGGATGAGATCGGCGTCAAAGGTGTTGACCTTTTCAAGATCGACACCGAAGGCTGCGAGTGGGCGATTCTGCAGGCGATCCCCGAATCACTGCGACGCAACGCGCAGGCATTCATCGGTGAACTGCACGGCCGCGATGATTGGGCGTTCTGCCAGATGCTCGATGCGTCGCACGCCGTGGGCATCCAGAAGCGCTACGATCGCCGCTGCTTCAACTTCCTTGCCGTGCGGCACGACATGATCCCCGGTTCAGCCGCGCTCGCTGATGATGTCGACCGCCTCCACCTCGCGGCGTGACGATCAGTCGGATGGAATGCACGTTCGTTCCGTTTACGGCTGCGTCAGCGCGTTGCCAGCGATGACTCGAGTTGGCGCAGGTTGGTGCGGACGCGTTCGCGGCGGCCATCGTCCATCTCCCGATAACCGAAGCGAATCTCGTAGAACACCTCCGTAAGGTTCACCACCGATTCGAATCGCCCGGCGTCGCTTTGGGCCAAATGCTGCGCGAAGTCGAACGGGCTCTGCCAGCGCGGCCGACTGATCCCATGACGTTCGAGCATGTCCAGCATGATGAGGTAAAAGCGAAGCCGTCGCGCCAATCCCCGCCGTTTACCGCGAGGCAAGGACGTCAACTGCAACGCCACCAGTCGTCGATGGCGCTTGATGAGCGTGTGAACCAGCGATGCGATCCCCAGCAAAATGAAGAAGCTGATCCCCACGACCAGCAGATAGCTGATGCGGTCCATGTTCCAGCTTTGTCGCAGGTTCTGAAGGAACGCGATGACCCGCCCGAGCAGTGTTTCCTCATTGGACGCCGCATTGGTGAAGGACCGATTGATTCCGCTGAACAGTCGGGCACGGGTGCGCTGGTCGTACGCCACGAACGAACTGATCCAGGTGAATTCCAGATGCTCGTACACCTGACCGAGCCAACTCATGAACGATGAGCGCCGAGCATGCTCACGGGCGACGCGCTCGGGTGGTGTGGCATCAAACACCAGCCAGCCCTTGCCTTCGCAGTAGATTTCGTTCCATGCATGCGCGTTGCTTTCGCGCACAACGTAGTAACCGCCCACGTTGTTGTACTCGCTCACGCGATAACCGGTCACCACGCGTGCCTGCATGCCGATGGAGCGCGTCATAGCCGCCAGCGCCGAAGCAAACAGTTCGCAATGTCCGCGCTTGTGGCGGAAAAGGAAGGCCGCCACCGGGTCCTCGCCGGGCGCTGTTGACGGAATGTTCAGCGAGTAGCTGTACTGCGTTGAGGTCTGCAGATGCTGCTCCAGCGCGCGGGCGATGCGTTCGTGATCCTCCGGCGGCACCGGTACGTTCGGGTCGATCGTGATGCCCGCCTGTTGCAGGATCTGTGCCGCCGTTTCCGCGAACCGCTGGCGTTGCACGCGCCATCCGCTACCGAGCGTCTGCACGCTCCCGCGGTGCACCATCGTCGGGAAGTGCATTTCGATGGGTGATGCTTCGCTTTCCACACGCGAATCACCCACCCTTTGGCGGTACTCCTCAACAAAATCCCGCATCAGCGGCGATGTTGAAAACCGCACGCGGTAGTTCACCGGTCCGGCGGCTGCTGACTCGCTTACGCTCACCGACAGCCGCTGATCGTAGGGATTGAACGCCATCCAACGAATGTTCGTGCCTTCCAGCCGCATCGGCGGATAGGGAGTGAAAAGCAGGCCGTAGGGCGGCGCTCGCAGGGTGATGTCGGCGTCGATCACCGAAGCACCATCGGCGGAAGCCAGATCGAATCCGCTCTCCAGCGGCAGCGGTCGATCGTAGTTGGCGAGCAGGGGGCTGCGCTCCCACACGTGGCGGAACTCATCGTAATGATCGTGGGCAGCACCGCGCAGCAAGAGACCAATGCCCGAACGAACCTCGGTGCCATCCGGTCGCGAAAGCGTAAGCTTGAGCATGGTGTCGCGGTTGCCGGTGTTGATGGTTCCGCTGCCGAGCGACACCTGTTGGCTGAACCCGACCTGCCGGCTGACGCGTTTGGTTCCCAGTGGTGAATGCAGGGGATCGCCGCTGCGTGGCAGGCCGACGAACACCGCCGCCGCCACCGTCGCGCACACCACGCCGATGAACGCAGCCGTGACGCGGAACTGCCAACGATGGCCACGTCCCACCGCGGGCTGACCGCGCGTGACGCTGTCGGGGTCAGGCGAAGCGGCGCGCGTCACCTCCAGCACCTGGTCGCTGATCGTTTTGAGTTGGAAGAGCAGCACCGTCGACAGCGCGAGGATGCAGTATGCCGCCAGCAGCACCCCGTACACCATCGATACCGACAGCACGCTCGCGCCGATCATCTGCATCAGCCCGAGCACGAGGATGAGCGCGTATTCACGATTGGACTTGCGGCCGTACAGTTGCAGGATCTGCAGCCACATGGTGAAGTGGCCCATGGCGATGATCATGCCGTAGTTGATCTCGCGGTCTTCCGCCCGGCCGTAGTACCAGCGCACCTCCCACGCCAGCCACGCCACTGCCGCCAATGCGCCAAGGTGAATCACCCACTGCGGCAAAGGGCGACCCGTCGGGCCCTCGGCGACATACCAGCTCAGCGTGCCCATCGCCCCGGCGATCAGCAGCATCCCCGGGTTCCCTTCCGCCATGCAGAACGCGACCACACCCAGCATCACCTGGGCGAACACGAGTCGGCGAAACAGGAAAACCAGATCCATGACGATTCTCACGCCTCACGACAACGATGTCGCGGCCAGTTCCTGACGGCGCGATGCGGTGACCGCACGCTTGCTCAGCAGGGTTTCGATGTCCTCGTCGCGTTCGATCACAAAGTCGCCCATGTCATCGGTGCCGATGACGATTCGCCCGTTGTGCCGTGCACCACCGGCAACGCTTGCACCGGGACGCACCACCACCGAGGGCTGCACCGAAATCTGCGTGGACCAGACATGCGCCTCCGTGCGCCGAGTGGTGTCGATCGCCGCCAGCGCTTCGAGAATCCGCGTGCGGTGCGGCAGGCTGTGATGCACCGCGAAGGCGTTGCACTCAACGCCATACACCACCAGCCCAATGCGGTAGCCGTTCAGATAGCTGTCGCACACCAGTGACGCCATCAGGCTGATCGCCCGTTCCACCGCGGTGTCGTCGATGGGCGTCGCGGTGGAGGAGGCGTTTGCTTCCGACGATGTGGCAGGCTCCGTTTGACGCAGGTCCAGCGCCAGCATGATGCGCGGTGGGGCGGCCTGAGTCATCTCACGCGACACGAGTTTGCCCGTTTTGGCGGAGTGCTTCCAATCGATCATCTTCAGGTTGTCGCCGCTGCGATAGTGGCGCAGGCCGAAGAACTCATCGCTGCCGCCGGGCCGGTCCAACTGTCGTCGGCCACTCACATCCGACATTGCCGCGCGATACAACACCTTGCGGCTCACGCGATACAGCTTCGGATAGATCAGCACCCGGTCCTGCTGTTCGATCGTCACCACCTTGCGGATCACGCCGAACGGGAACGAGTTGCTCACCATCACCTGCTCGAAGCGCAGCTCCCCGCGCCGCAGCGGCCAGCACATCGCCTCCGCCTGCACCGATTGTTGAGGCCCCAGATGCAGCGCCCAACCCAGCGGTGCCGCTTTCAGACGCGGTGAATCCGAACCCGTCGGATCGGCATCGCAGCGTTCCTTTCGCCAACGCCAACGGTGCGATCGTTGCCGCGGCCAGGTTTCGCCCACCAGCAGGCCGAACACCGGCACCCAGCCGCGATTCTCCACCCGGTAGCGCAGCACCAGTGGTCGGCCAACCACGCCGTGCGCCGGTGCCAGCCGCTGCACCGTGATCCGCCGCAGCACAATCAGCGAGAAAAACACCGACACCACCAGCCCGCCCATTGTCAAACCGAACGCCCAGAACAGCAGGTTCGCCTGTGTGTACAGCGCCCCCGACAGGATCAGTGCCGTGCACACAATGTACACCACGCCGCCGGGGCCGAACTGATAGCGCGTTCGTTGCATGTTCCGGCTAATGCCCGCGAATCGCGATCTTCGAAAGTGGCGTCAACCCAACGACCGCAATTCCCGGCTGAACCTGAGCGATCGTCAATTGCTCTGCTCGCCGCCGATGCGCAGCGACTCATCAATGATGTCGCGCGGCCCACGGTACGTGTCTTTGCCTTCGCCCAGCACGATCAGTACGCGTCGATCCGCCGAGGGAAGCCGCATCTTGTGAATCGCTGCCTTGAACCCCGGATGACGACCGACCAACTCCACGTCATACTCGAACATCCCCGCGCCGATCTCCGACACGGGTATCGCGAAGTTGCCGTCCAGATCCGTCTGATACTGCCCCAGATGCTTCTCGCCCATCCGCTGCGGGTCGAGCGTCACATCAATCGTCGCGCCGCTCAGCCCCGGCGTCGTCAACCGCGGATCGTCCTTGTTCACCAGCATCACCCCGGAGGTGCGGCCCTCGATCACTTTGCCCCGCAACTGATACGTCGAGCACCCCGACGCACCAGCCAGAAGCACCATCGCCAAAATCATCGCAACGCGTTTCATCGGTCCGTCCTTTTGGCCCCCTCGCAGGGTTCGTTCGCGTACCGGGACTATTCCCCACTCCGCAGTTCCTCGACCTTGGGCAGATCCTTCAGGCTCGACAGCCCGAACACCTCCAGAAACTGCTTCGTCGTGCCGTACAGCATCGGTCGGCCGATCTCCTCCGCCCGCCCGACGATCTTCACCAGGTTGCGTTCCATCAGCGTGCGAATCGTCTCGCCACACGCCACCCCGCGGATCGACTCCACATCGGCACGCAGGATCGGCTGCTTGTAGGCGATGATCGCCAGCGTCTCCAGCGCCGCCGGGCTCAGTTGACCCTTCGCTTTCGTCTTATGCAGCGCGGCAAGCACATCGGCGAACTGCGGCAGCGTCAGAATCTGCCAGCCGCCCGCCACCTGCTCGATGCGAAAGCTCCGCTGCGTCTGCTCATACACCTCATTCAGCGCCGCCACCGCCTGGTTCACCGCCTTGCCCGGCACGCCGCCCAACAGCTCGCCGATCTTCGCCGCCGGCATGGGCCGATCCGTCCCCAGCAGCACCGCCTCCACCCGCTGCTCAAAGTCCGCCGGCAAGGTTACCGGCTGCGAAGTCGTCGCTTCCGCCGCCTTTCCGGCGTCCGACGATGCATCCGCCGCCTCATCCGAAGGCGAGGCCTCCTCAAACGTTTCCTCCGGCTGTGCCGCCGCGTCTTCGTTCACCGCGTCCTCCAGTGCCGTCGCCGACTCCTGCGAACCCATCTCCGCCGCGCCCGGGGCCGCCTCCGGCGACTGCGCCGCATCCATGCTCTCATCTCGTTGCGTCATGCCCGCCATTGTACCAACCCCACCGCCCCCCGACCCGACGAACGCCCCTGTCGCAAAGCTCCCGCCAATGGTTGCGTGTCAAGCGGGCCGACTCCACCGGCCCCAGCGACCGGGTCGAGATGTCCTACAACCGCCAGGGTGAACTCGTCGCACGCAAAGATCAGCTTGGGACCGTGCACCTGTACGAGTATGATGGACTGGGCCGCCAGACGCAGGACCGCGTGACAACGCTCGGCAACGGCGTCGATGCAACCGTCCGGCGGATCGCTACGACCTACGAGGTGCGCGGCATGGTCAGCACCATCACCAGCTACAACGACGCCGGCACCCCGGAAGCGCGTACCTACACCACCAAGGTGGTGGGTCATTTCTGCGAATTATGTTTGGATCTCGGCGAGGGATTAGACCTTGCAACGTTAACACCCCCAGCGATATTCCCAGGTAAGTCATGCAGATAGGAAATCCTATTGCGACGTTCATCGTGATGGCTTTTGTTTTGGCTTCGGAGGTGTGACACGATGGATAGAGTACGAATTGCTTGGATTACGGCAACTGTAGTTATTGCTGCCCTCAATCTCATTCTTGCATACTTATACTTCTTCTTATGGACCATGAGGTGAACCTGCGTCTGCTGTAGCCCAATCCGTGAGATGTCGTCCCAGAGGTGGTCCACAAGGGGGTGTATAGACGCGCAGCCCTGATGCGGTCCACAAGCGGGTACATCGAAAAGCGACCACCCATCGGAGCCGGTTCAAAATGTCCGGCACTGCCCATTCCGTTCCTAATGGCTCAACAACCCGCTCAGCGACGACGATAGCGGCGTTCGAGGTGCCCTGTAGAATCCCTTCACCGGCCGCACGTTCGGCCCGAATGTCCTCACCCGAATGCGCCGTTTTCTCCGCAGTTTTTACACCGCGAAGGCACAAACTGGCCTGGCAACGCGGTCGTTCAGGTGGGTTTTCTACAGAGCACGTTCGAGGCCGCTGACGGATAGCATGCAGCGTTCTGTTTGGAGCACCCCATGACTCACCGCTTCAACCGCATCGTCAACTTGCAATGGTTCGACTACGGCGACTCCGAGGACCGCGTGCGGATCAAGCATGGCTACGACCGCAACTCCAACCGCCTCTACCGCCGCAACGCCGTCGCCCGCGCAG
>CAZEFM010000006.1:0-82070 GCA_964511575.1 uncultured Phycisphaeraceae bacterium
GGGGGATGGCGGGAACGGCGGGGATGTGATTCTCGAGGCGTGGCCCGGCGTTGACACGCTCTTGGATCTCAGCGGTCGGCATCATTACCACGCCCCGGATGGGGAGCCCGGAGGCGACAAGCAGAAGCACGGCCGCAACGGGGAGGATCTGGTCGTTCATGTTCCGCCGGGCACGTTGGTGTATGACGCGGACTCGGACGAGCTGCTGGTGGATCTGAAAGAGGTGGGGCAGCGGCTGGTGGTGGCGAAGGGTGGCCGCGGGGGTTTCGGCAACGAGCATTTCAAGAGTTCGACGAACCAGACGCCGCGTGAGGCAACGCCGGGTGAACCGGGCGAGGAGCGGACGCTTCGCCTGGAGCTGAAGCTGATCGCCGATGTGGGGCTGGTGGGCAAGCCGAACGCGGGCAAGTCGACGCTGTTGTCGCGGGTGAGCAAGGCTCGGCCGAAGATCGCGGATTACCCGTTCACGACGCTGGAACCGAATCTGGGGATTGCGGACCTGCCGGGCGATCGGGGCAATCGGCGACGTCTGGTCATTGCGGATATTCCCGGCTTGATCGAAGGCGCCAGCCAGGGCACGGGGCTGGGCATGCGATTTTTGCGTCACATCGAACGGACGCGCGTGCTGGTGCACCTCCTGGATGCGGACCCGTCGGACGGTTCGACGCCCCTGGAAAATTATGAGGTGGTGCGGCACGAGCTTGGCGAATATTCGCAGGAGCTTTCGGAGAAGCCGGAGCTGGTCGTCGTGAGTAAGATTGACCTGATGGACGAGCAGACGCTGCAGGAGCGGATCGCTCCGTTGGAGGCGGCGATCGGTCGGCCGGTGCTGCGCATCAGTGCCGCGACGAACCATGGATTAAATGAACTGCTGGAGCAATGTTGGCGCGCTGCGAAGCACGAAGCGAACCAGAGATGAGACGCGTTCACCACGGGTGTCACGGATTGCGGATGAGAGAATCGCGAATGGACACGAATAGCCGCTGATGGTGCATCATGTGCAACTCGGCGGATATTCAGTCGGTGATATTCGTGGTTGGAAGATGAAGGTGGATATGGCAGCGAATTTACTGGCAATTCAGGTTGGCAACACGCGGACGCAACTGGGCACGTTTGTGGAGGGGAAGCTCGAGGCGCGGACAACGGTGGTGAACACCGAGGTGTCGGAGCCGGGCTTCGCCGATGTGTTGCGTGAAGCGATGAAGCCGTTGGAAGGCGTGGAGGAAGTGGGGGTGCTGCTGGCGACGGTGAACGAGCCGGTATCGAGCAAAGTGGCGTCGCTGGTGGAGCAGACGCTGCAGGTGAAGCCGATCTTCGTGGAGCGGGACATCAACGTGCCGATCGGTCGGCAGCTTGATCCGGAAACGATCGTGGGGGACGACCGGCTGCTGAACGCGGCGGGGGCGTACAACACGGTGAAGCAGGCGTGTGTGGTGGTGGATGCGGGCACGGCGGTGACGGTGGACTTCGTCGACGGTGCGGGCACGTTCCATGGCGGCGCGATCGCGCCCGGGGCGCGGATGATGCTGACGGCGATGAAGCAGGGCACGGCGCAACTTCCCGAGGTGGAGATGCGCAAGCCGATCGAGCCGATCGGTCACAACACGGCCGAGGCGATGCGGTCGGCGGTGTTCCACGGGATTCGCGGCATGGTGCGTGAGTTGGTGGAACGGTACGCCGAGGTGAACGGCATGTACCCGATGGTGATCGTGACCGGCGGGGATGCGACGCTGCTGTTTGAAGGGTATGAACTGGTGGAGCGCATCGTGCCTGATTTGGCGCTGATGGGGATGGCGGCAACGTTCGAGGCACATCTGCAGAACCGCGAGTGATGAGCGCATGGCAGGCTGAAGCGAAACGGACGCTGCGGCTCCTTCGGGTGTTGTGGGTGGCGTCGCTGTCGGCGCAGTTGCTTTATCTTTTCGTGATTCTCTACATCCTGCGGGCGACGGATTGGCAGCCGAGCGAATCGGTGGGCGATGTACTGTATGCATGGAGCATGGTGGGGATGCTGGTGGCGCCGCCGTTGGCGTTTTACATGCGCGGGCAGTTGTATAAGCGGCACTGGGTGGGGGATGCGATCACGCCGCAGGGGTATCTGCTGGGCATGATGGCGTTCGGTGCGGTGGTGGAAACGGTGTCGCTGATTGCGTTGACGGCGGTGTTGTTTCGGGCGCAGTGGTGGCCGACGATTGTGCCGGCGGTGTTCTGCATGACGCTGGAGGCGTTTCATTTTCCGACGGGTGGGCCGATGCGCGGCGATGGGTTTGCGGGTGTCCGGCGGATGGGGCGGGGGGATGCGGAATGAACGAGACGCTGCATCGTGACGATACGGTGACGGCGGTGCATTCACCGCGTGTGGTGGTGACCACGGCCGCAAACGCGGGTGCGGTGGCGATGGTGCAGTTGCATGGCGACGGCGCGGCGGCGGTGTTGTGCGCGTTGACGGGGGTGACGGACTGGCCGGTGGGGCGGTTGCGGCTGGCGTCGTTCGATGGGATCGACAGCGGGTTGGCGGTGGTGTTTGAAGGCGGTGCGACGGGGCCATGGGTGCAGTTGTCGCCGCATGGCGGGGTGCGGGTGGTGCAGCGGCTGGTGGATCGGCTGGTCGAACTGGGCGCGGTGCACGAGGGGCAGCCTGATGCGCGGGCGCTGTACCGAGAAGCGGAAAGCGCGCTTGAAGCGGACATGCTGGCGACGATCGCGCGGGCGGCGAGTCCGGCAGCGGTGGATTTGCTCGCGGCTCAGCCGGCATTGTGGCGCGAGGTGGCTGAGTCGGATGCGCTGTGCGATGAGGCGACGCGGCGGGCGATCGTTGAGCGAAGCGCGCAGCTTGATCGGTTGGTGTCGCCTGCAACGGTGGTGCTGTTGGGGCGGCCAAACGTCGGCAAAAGCACGTTGACGAATCGGATGATGGGGCGTGCGGCGAGTCTTGTGGCGGACCTTCCGGGCACAACGCGCGACTGGGTGGCGGGACTGGTGGAACTGACGCCGAAGCAGGGCGGGACGTCAACGGCGGTGGCGGTGCGATGGTTCGACACGCCGGGCGTGCGTGCGAGCGACGATGCGATTGAACAGGAAGCGATTACGCTGGCGCAACAGGTGGTGCGATCGGCGGACCTGGTGCTGGCGATGCGCGATGGCGAGCATGACTGGCCGGTGCTTGATGCGATTGGTCGCCAGCCGGATGTGTGGCTGATGAACAAGGTGGATGATGCGTCCGCGGCGGGTGTCGATGCCGGTGCGTCGCGGGAGAAGCCGTTGGCGATCAGTGCGATGACGGGCGCGGGCATCGATGCACTACAGCAGCGAATCATCGCGTCGCTTGGACTGGCATCGATCGAGAAGCCCGAGCGGTGGGCGTTTTCACCGACGCTGCGAGAGGTGTGCCGAAGCGGTGACGTGGCAACGTTGAAGCGATATGTCGGCGCGTGAGCATGGCCACTTGCGATTGGTGCGCGATCGCGCCTCGTGGTGAGGACGCAAGCTCGGCAATTGTCAATTCATCCATCCCTCTCACTTGCCGCGCAACAGATGCCCCACCGTCTTCCAGATGATCATCATGTCCATGCGCCATGAGGCGTTTTCGACGTACTCGATGTCGTACTTGATCCATTCCTGAAAGTCGAAGCCGGCGCGGCGGGTTCGGCTGACCTGCCACAGGCCCGTGATGCCGGGACGCACGCTCAACCGTGCCTCGCGCCACGCGGGACAGTACTGATTCTCCTTGCGCGGGCTGGGGCGGGGGCCGACGACGGACATGTGGCCAAGCAGCACGTTGATGAACTGCGGCAGCTCGTCGATCTGCATTTTGCGCAGGAATCTGCCAACACGTGTCAGCCGCGGATCGTTCCGAATGTAAAACTGCGGTCCATCCGCCTGATTCATGTCGACCAGGCGTGATTTCACACGTTCGGAGTCCTTGCGCATCGATCGAAACTTAAGGCATGGAAACTCGCGGCCGCCCTGCGTTTCACGCCGATGCATGAAGAAGAACGGTCTGCCATCTTCAAGGTAAATCGCGAGCATCACCAATGGGTAAAGCGGCAGTGTCAACAGCAGCACAATGCTCGCGAAAACAATGTCAAAAGCACGCTTGGCGGCACGATCGAGCTGCGATAACCTTCGCCATCGAATCGCCCGAAAGATGGAATCGTTGTGCGTTTCGATGTGGCGGAGCTTGAGATCGTCGACCGGTGGCCTTGCTTCGGGTTCGTCCCACAGAACGGCCGGACCGAGCACGCTGGCGTGTTCCTCCGTGGCACGCCCGGCACCGATCCATGCAGGGCCAACAAATCGCGTGGCGGGGTGCACCTGCGCAGCTTCATCGATCCAGACGCTGTCGTGAAGGTTGCGGATTCGGCTGATGCTGGCGTCGGGGCGACGCCACACACGCATGAGATCGCGAACAAAGTCCATCACATCGTGGTCATCGTGACGGTTGTATGCGGTGCCGGTGAGCGACACAGCGTATCGATAAGGTTGCGGCACGGTCTGGCGAAGTCGCTTCCATCCCTGGCGGGCATTAGGCGCGTGCTGCCAGATGGAGGCGACTTCCCGGTCGGCGGTGAGCGCAAAGCGAACAACGCGCGTGTCCGATTCGCGATAGAGCCGTTCAAAACGCACGAACTGGTCGTGATCATCGGTGATGGCGATCTCGCGATAACCGTGATCCCGTCCATCGTGCAGGCGAATCCAAAGCAGGTCGGGCTTGATCCAACTGAGCGTTTCAACGAGTCGCCCCAGTCGGAAGATCGCCAGCGACTGCGTATCGCTGAGCAGGTACAACTCGGCGTTGGCGATTTCGGGCAGCGCTTCGCCGGGACGGACAATCTGAATGCCCCGAGCCGCCCAGAACCGATCGTGCAACTGCACGGGGGTGAGCCCCCACACGGTGGGATGGTGGCGGGCCGATGATTCAACGATGCGCGCACGTTGGGGGGAACCGGTGGCGATCATAGCCTTGTCTGACCGTTTTCATGGATGCCTCGGGCATCGCTTCGTCCGTTCTGTCCACGTCCGTTGACGGGTTCGGTGGAAGCCGACAGCGACACCGCCTGTGCAATCGGACCATACGTTGCGGTACGGTGGTCGCGTGGCAGTGGTGCCGCGGAGCGGATGCGGCTGGAACGCGAAACGCTGCGTTCGCCGGAGATCGACCGCGGCCGATAGCTGTAACTGTCGACCTCGCGTCCATCAGCACGGTTGAAGACGACACCGGTGACATGCGCGCCGATGGATTCCAGATGCTGCTTCGCCTTGGCGGCAAGTGGTCGCTGCTCGCCGCGCGACACGGTGAGGATCACGCCGTCCGCTTCACTGGCGACGACAGACGCTTCGAGGCTTGCCGGCACCGGCCCGGTGTCGACAAGGACGATGTCGAACGCCTGCAATGCTTCGTGGAACAGCCGGCGAATAGAACCCGGTGACAGGCGCGCGGCATCGTACGGTTGCGCCTGTCCGATGGGCAGAATCCACAGGTTGCGGAAGCCCGTATCCGCAACGCACTGACTCAGCGGTTCGCCATCGATCGCATCGAGCAGGCCGACACGTGTGTCGCTCTGGGCGTCGAGTGCTTCGGTGATGTCGTGCTCGGAAAGCAGATCCATGTCGACGAGCGTGGCACCGATCTTTCGCCGTGTTTCCCGGGCGCGTTGCATCGCCTGCTCCAGTTCGGCATCGGTGACCTTGCCGGTGCGTTTGAGGATCTGTCCGATGCGGCGACGCACGATGGCGTTGACCCTGGCCGACAATTGCCCTCCGAAGAGGTCGGCGTCGATGACGAGCGTTCGCGCGCCGCACTCGGCGAAGGACAGGCCGAGCGCCAGCGCGAGACTGGTTTTGCCGGTGCCCGCCGCGGGACTGGTGATGGAAAAGACACGGCCGGGTTCCTGATCGTCATCGCTTACCTGCAACAGCGCGCGGATGTGGTGCACGCAATGGGACGCCATCGCTGCCTGTTCCGGATCGGCGAGGTCGTCAGGTAACGCGGGCAGAACGCCCAGGAGGCCGGCGTTGCCCGTGGTCCAGCGCACATCGTCGCTGTCGCGCAGACGGCGATCCATCGCACCGATGAGCAGCATCGCGCCAAGCCCGACCGCGCCACCCAGTGCGCCACCCATCACCGCCATCTGTTTACGCTGGCTCGCGTTGTGCGGGAGCGTCGGGATGGTGCCGCGCCCCAGCACGCGTACGCGGTTCTCGTCGACGGTGCTCGAGGTCATCTCGCTGTCGATCCGCGCGATGATGCTGACCAACTGGTTGTCAGCAAGTTGGCGGCGGCGATCCAACTGCTGTACGTTCAACCGCAGACGAGCCAGATCGTTGATGCGTGCATCCAGCGCGTTGTAACGTTGCGTCAACTCGTTGATACGTGCATCGAGTTCCTCGGTGCTGAGCGACTGCACCGCGTTGGGCAGGCGTGCCAGATCGAAGTTCCAGGCGTATTCGTCCACCTTGCGGCGGGCGACGGTGAAGGCGGTGCGCAGCTGCTTGGCCTGCCAGTGGTTGGGGCCGGCCCGTTCCTCGATGTAGTTCAGCTCAGTCTCCGCGCGACGCAGGTTCTCCAGCAGCGCCAGCATCGTGCGGTCGCCGCTCTCGGCAATGAGCGTGACCACGGCATCGACGGAGTCAGGGTTGCTCACTTCATGCGTTTCAAGCTGTGTACGCTCGACAATCTCCCGCTGGGCTCGCGCCGCTTCCAGTTCCTTTTCGATCACTTGCAGTTGTTCCAGTGCCGCGATGCGATCGTGATCGATGCGTTCGAGGCCCGCGGGGGCGATGCGAAAGATCTGCTGTGTGAGGTTGTCGATGTCCTGCATCGCTTCGGTGCGCATGCGTTCCAGAACGCGCAGCAACTGCATCTTCTGTTCGCTGTCCTGTCGGGCGTGCCATTGTTCGTAAGCGGTGAGCAGTGCATCGAGCCCTGCCTGCGCGGTTTGCGGGTTCACATCGGTGAACATGACGCGGAAGATTTCCTGGTTACGGTTTCGCCGCGTGGTGTACTCGGTGGTGATGGCGGCGGCGAAATCGACGGGGTTCATGTCGCGCCCCGTGTCACGCCATGTCTGCGACTGCATCGCCTGGGTGATGATGTCGCCCCCGGTGAGCATTTCAATCTGCGCGAGAATGTACGATTCCAGGTTGCGGATGCGCTGTTCCTCCGTGCCCGGCAGCACGGATGAGGAGAACTGTTCCACCTGCACGGAACCTTCGCTTTGATACAGCGGCGTCACCAGTTCGTAAGCGCCCATGCCGCCGGCGAGGATACCCAGCAGCACGAGGATAATGGCGTAGTGGTACCGGCCCGCCAGCATCATATGGAGCTTACGCAATCGGTCGCCGGAGTCGTCCGGTTGCGCCGGGAGCACGAGTCCCATGGGGGTGGATTGGTTCTTCTGATTCATCGCTCATTCTCCCGATCAATGCGGCGGCGCAAGGCGTGACGCCGGTCAAGGGTGGCAACTCTGTGATGGCTGGTGCGTTGCGCTCGCCCGTGGGCTGCGTACGGGAATCTCCGATCGAAAGTGGCTGGGCCTTTTTCCCGATCCGTTGGCAATCTTAAAAGGTCGGTGTTTGCTGGACTACATTTCTCAGATACGTAGCGCAACTTCCCCTTGAACCCATGAGCCGCGTATCGGTGGAACACTGATGCACGACTCTTGGTGGTTGTGAGTGGATGGGCGAATGGCATGCCAAACCGGACGGGTTTACCGCTGGTTGTGTCACGATCGAGGGAGGATGTGCTGTGTCGTCACTCCCACGCGAATGTAAAGACGGTAATGCGCACCATGGCACGTTCAGTGCGCGCAGCGCGGTCGCCAGGGCGACGAATGCCAGGGTGACGATGATCCAACCGGCCAGATCGTGCAGCACGATGCCCCGATGCGACGACGTGTAGCCATACAACTACACGGCGAGCAGCATGCGCATGGCGTTGAGCCCGATTGCCAGAAGCGGGCTGGCGATGAGAAGGAGCAAACGCACGTGGTGGCGGACGGGTGCCCCGAATGCGACGGCGTAGGAGTTACGCCTCTCCCACCAGCTCTTCACAGATCGTCGCGTTCGCGGGCACGGTGCCGCCCGGCCCCACCACGGAGCGCACGAGCAATGCGTTGCGTTCGACGCGCGCGCCGCGCAGCACCACCGAGTCATGAACCCGCGCGTGGGGATCGACCAGCGCGCCGTTCTCGACGATCCGGAAAGAAGGCTGCCAATCCTCAGCGAAGGGATCGCTGCGCATGCTGCGCAGATCGGGAAGCGTCATGCCGCGATGCCGCCATCGCAGCGCGCTGATGTAGTCGCCGAGCGTTCGTACAGGGATGGCGCTGAGTTGGGGTGGGCGAACGACGCGTACGCGGTGGCGCTGGGCGATGAGTGGCAGGGCCTGCTCCTTCATGTCGACGTAGCCGATCTGCGGGATGCACCAGAGACTGCCGCAGCGAACGAGCATCAGGCCGGAGGGCGTGCCGTCGTGATGGCTGACGAGGCTTACATCAGGCGGGCCGTGATTGATGTCGAACGATGCGAGCTGGTTGGCGAGGTCGGCGAGCGGTTCGAGCAGAAGCTGGGCGGCACTGGCGACAAGGATGTAGTCATCGTGGTCGTAGTCGCCCGCCAGATCGCGCAGGACGCCGCCGATGCCGCGGTATTCCACGGGATCGCGTTCGATGCGCAGGGAAATGCCGCGCACGCGTTCGGGTCGCCGGGGTTTGAGGGAGTGGCGAGCGAGGAGGACACGCACGCGCAGCCGTTCCTCACCGATCGCGGTTGCCAGCGCGACGGCCTGATTCTGCCAGTACTGCATGAACGTGTGGTCGCTGTCGATCGGGAAATCCAGCAGCGATCGCTGCATGCGCGCGCTGAGTACCGGCGGTCGTACGGAGCCGCCGAGCAGCACGAGTGCCTTGAGTCGCGTCAGCGGTCCGGCTGCCCGCTCAGGCGCCGATTGTCTTTGAATGCCCTCCGCCGCAACCGACCGCGGCACGATATCCTGACGTACTCCCAACATCTCCCCTCTTCTCCCCACTCGTGTCGCGTCGCTCCCCGACGCGCGCGGTGCGTGTGTTGTGTTGCTCCATCCGAACGATGCAAAGGCGGTGCCCAACGGGTGCGTGATGGGTGCTTATCGCACTGATGCGAACCGCGTCACCCCCGCGTTCAGGAGCAGTCGCATCGCAAACGGAATGCCCACCACCACGTATCGCACAAACAATCGTCCAGGCTCCTGGCTTAGCCGGTGCAACCACTCCAGCCCCGCGCGCTGCATCCAGCGCGGCGCGCGTCGAACCTGTCCGCTGAGGAAGCTCAGGCTGATCCCCACGCCGATCCACCACGTTTGAGGATAGTCGCGCCGTAACGTGCTGATAAGCCATTCCTGTTTGGGCGACCCCAACGCCACGTACACCACATCGGGTTGTGCCGCATGCAGCCGGTTGCGAATGATGTTCAGCTCATCGGGGTCGCGTTCAAATCCGAACGGTGGAGCGTACCAGCCCGCGATGGACAAACCGGGGTAACGTCGCCGCAATCGTGTTGCCGCGCCCTCGGCTGCGCCATCGCTGCCGCCCAGCAGGTAGAGCCTCCTGCCGTGCTCACTTGCTGCATGCGCGAGGGTGTCCACGAGCGACGATCCCGCGATGCGCTCGGGCAACGGTGTACCTTGCAACCGGGCCGCCCAAACCAGCGGCATGCCGTCGGCGACAATGAGGTCGGCATCGGCGATCATGTCGCGATAGGTCGTGTCGAAGCAGCAGCGTCGCACGTGGTCAAGATTGGGCGTGACGACCCACCCGCCGCGGCCGTTGTTCAACGCTGCCATCACGTGCTGTGCCACATCGTGTTCACGCATGGCATGCAGGCGGACGCCAAGAAGATTGATGGTTGTTTGCTGTTGAGTTACGACGGGTCCACGGCGGGGATCAGTTGACATCTCGGTTGGGCCTTGCCGCGGCGGGGTCGTAGTAGTAGACGCGAACGGAGCTGTACGGTTGCACGACGCGCACATCGAAGTACGCCTTGAACGTTGCGTGGTCGTTGAGCCAGGGATACATCTCCCCTCTGGTGGCGGAGACAGCGGGAAGGATCAGCCACGTTGGCTGATCGATCTCGTGCAACGCCTTCGGCGAGCGCGGGAATTCCGCGACCTCAGCCGATTGGAGGTAGTACTGTGCAATCAGCGTGCGCTCCGAGGCGATCTGGTCGCCGGGGTTCTTCCGGGATTGGATATAGGTGAAAGCCTCGGCCCATCGTCGGCGCTGCCCATACCCCGCGGTGAGATAGGTCAGATCCACCAGCAGCAGCGCGGCGAGCAATGCGGCAACACTCATCCCCGCCAATACAGCGTTGAACCGTGGGCGCACCATGTCGTAAGTCGCCGTCAATCCGAGCGCCGCGAGCAGCAGCCAACTGAAATGCATGGGAAAGCCGTAGCGCGTGTGCGCATAGGTCCCCGTTGCGGCGAGTGTGATGATGGCAAGCACGGGGAGCACCGCGCCCATGACGAGGTAGGGAACAAGACGCGGTTGCGATCGCGCCAATCCCATTGCCGCGAGCATCGCCACACCCACGATGACGATGTTGTTCTCCCAGATTGTTCCGAGGAAAAGAATGAGCGGTCCGTGGCCTTCGAGGCTCGCCCATTTCTCCCAGTTGGTGGCGGCGACCACTGCATCGCGAAAGTGCATCGTGAGGCAGAGAGTCAGCGCGCCAAGCCCGACGAGCCATTCGAACACACCCAATGGAATGGGTTTGCGTCTCAGCCAGCCGAGCACGTAATCGCCCGCGAACACCAGACCGATGAGCAGGGCGGGCGGCTGCGCCATGTACGCGAGCACCACCATGAGCATGGCGACGAGGTAGCGTTGCCGTGAACGATCTGTCGTTGCGGAGAAGTACATCACGAGCGCGAGGTTGTAAAAGAGAAACTGCAGGGTGTAGAAACGGGAGGCCTGCGACCAGAAAAGATGCCACGGCGATACGGCGAGGAGCAGGGCGACGATTGCCGCGCCGCGCGTGCCGATGAGCCGGATGGATGCCCATGCGAGGATGGGGATGGACGCGATGCCGATGATGCACGGCCCGATGCGTGCCCGCCATTCGTTGATGCCGTGCGCCTGCCATTCGTGCGGCCGGCGAGCCGAAGCACCGTCCACGTCCGCACCGCTCCATCGCAACCCGATCTCGATGGGGACATACCCCAGCCATTTGGACCATTGCGTGGCGAACCGTCGCGTGTTTTCAGCGGTCGGCGGGTCGGTGTCCTCCGCGAGTCCATCGTCCGTGACGGTGCTGATTGAGAACAGCTCATCCTCCCAGAAGCTCCAGCGATCAAGCTTGTACAGACGCAACGCGCCGCCCAGCACTGTGGCGATGACGAGCCAGAGGCACAACCCCATCGTCGTCAACGGCTTTGCTTGCTGCGTTGCCGGGTCGGTGCTCGGAATGGTTGAGAGCATGGGTGGCTTCATCCGCTTTTCGCTGCGCTGCTGCGCTGTACCGCTTCGCGATAGATGTCGAGCATCCGCTGCACCTTGGCGTCCCAGTCGAACGATTGCTCGACGCGTTCACGACCGGCCTGCCCCATGCGCGTGCGCAGCTCGGGTGATTCGCTCAGCCGCACCATCGCCGCCGTAAGCTGTTCCACCATGGCGGGGCGCGATCGCGGTTCGATGAGGATGCCGCACGATGAATCGAGATAGTCGGCCGGCCCGCCCCAATCGGTGGCGATCACCGGAAGCGCCATCGCCATCGCTTCCAGCACCACCGCGCCGCCACATTCCATCAGGCTCGGCAGCACGAGCACATCCGCCTCCTGCAACCGGCGCGCGCATTGCGGTTGCGGCAGAAAACCGGTGAACGTGACCGCGCCATCGCTGAGCAGGCCCAGTCGTGTGGCATGCGCCTGCAACGCCATCGCTTCCGGCCCGCCGCCGATGATTTCCAGATGTGCGTGCGTCTTCTGACGTGCCGCGGCAAACGCATCGAGAAGAATGTCGACCGCTTTCCAGTCAACGAGCCGGCCGATGTACACGAAACGGGTGGGGCCGTTGCGTTCACGCGCCGTTTTTGTCGAAGGACGCCAAAGGCGCAGGTCGACGCCGTTCTCGACGAGTTCGACGATTCTGCCCTGCATGCCGGCGGGTAGGGCACGATGTGTGCGGGCATTTGCGACAAGCAACGTGGCTGCGCGACGCTTGCCGGGAATGAGTGTGTTAAGGAGATCGGCGCACCATCGCCCGGCCCGCATCATCACCGTCACCCATGGTCGCTGCAGGTCCGCAAATGCGGGCGGATAATCGATGCCGCCGTTCATCGGCCCGATGACGACCGGCACGCCGAGATTGAAAAGCATCGATGGTTCGCGTGGCGATACGGGAATGGGCTGATGAACAACATCAATACCCTGCTCGGCAATCATGCGACGTGCCAGCCGACGTTGCAGCACCTGGGTCACCCAGCGCGCGACCATGCCGAACGTGAAGTAGGCCAGACGTTGAGGCAACACCCGTCCGGCCCACCAGAGCGCGCGGTGCAACCATGTGTCGCGAATGTAGAAGATTCTGTCCTCTTCATCGGGGAAATGCTGATGCAACTCGTCCCGGGTGCGCTCGTGGACGATGAGCCATGCAGGTTCGCGGCGCTGTCTCAGTACACGAAAATAGTGCAACGGCAACGCGGCCTCACCGCCGAAACGCAGCGATGCATGCTCCGCGACAATCAGCACCCGTACCGACGGGGCCGAAGCATCGCCTCGTTGCGGCGGCGCTTCGCGAACGTCGGAAAGACGATCCTCCACCGAGCCGGTATCCATTCGTCCCTTCCAGGGTGCAACCCCGCATGCTAACGGTCCGCGGTGCGCATTGGCAACGGTTTGCGACGAAACCATCAGCAGTCGGGTGATGAAAGCGCATCCGTGCGCGATGTGGTGCCTTCGCGACGATCGCGCAACACCTTCGCGGGCACACCGCCAGCAATCGTGAATGCGGGCAGCGACCGGTTGACCACCGCTCCCGCGGCCACGACGGTGTCCCGCCCAATGGTGACGCCATCCAGAACGGTGGAGGATGCGCCCAGCCAAACGTTGTCAGCGATGTGGACGCCGCCCTTTTCCACGCGCGGCTGATCGATGGGAGGCACGTCCAGCCGATCGATGCCGTGGTTGCCGCCTGCGATGATGTAACAGTGTCCTGCGATGAGCACACGGTCGCCGATGGTCAGTTCCGTTTCCGAGATCAGCGTGCAGTTGACGGAGATGTTCGTGCGCGCTCCCAGATGGATAAAGCCATCCTTGCAGCTCAGCACACTGTTGCGCCCGACGATCGCGTCGTCGCCGATCACGATCGCCTGGTCGTGCTGTCCTTTCGCATCAAGAACCGCGTAATCGTCGATGACGACGCGGTCGCCGAGGAAGATGCGGTGTGGATGGCGAAGGGTGACGTTTCGCCCGATGACAACACCGCGCCCCATTCCGCCCAGGAGCCAACGGTACACAAACTTGCGAAGGAAGTAGCCCGCAGCTCCGGGGATTGCGCCGAACAGGCAGGTGAGCAGTTCGAATCGGATGAACGCCCAGAGACCGCGTCGACCGACGGTGATGGCGCAGTACTTGTGAAAGGCGGAGCCTTGCGGATCCGTGAGCACCTTGCGCAGATCGGTCACGGCTTCACGCGTGTGTCGCAGCGTATTCGGGGGGGCATCAGTTGGTGTCGGGGTGTGCATGGGGCAACGTGGTTTGCATCAATGAACCGGAGTTTGAGAGTTGCGTTGTCGGCGAAGTGAAACGCGCTGGCGGCGTGCACGACGTCGGACACGAAGCGTGATTGACTGGTAGAACGTGCACAGCTTGTCGCGATAGGCGGCGGGGCTGTAGCACGATTGAACGCGCTGCCGTGCCGCGACGGCGAGCGTTTCGCGATAGGCCGGGTCGCGCAGCAGACGCAGCATGCCATGCGCCATGGCGTCCGGCGTAGGTTCAACCAAACATGCGATGGTGTCATCCAGAACCTGCGTGTGGGTCGGCAGGCGCGTTGCCAGCAGGGGGCGACCGCTGTCCAGGTAGGTGTACACCTTCATCGGTGTGTTGTGTCCATGGATGCGCGGCGACACGACGATGGTGGCACGCGACAGCAGAGCGCCCAACGCTTCAATGGGACGCGGCCCAAGAAAGCGCGTGTTCTGGGCAAGGCCCATCTCCGCAGCGCGGCGACGATAATGCTGCATCTGATCGCTCGGCCCGCCCACCACGACAAGTCGGAGCGGGGGGAGTTCCCGGCAGGCCTTCACCATCGCGTCCAGAAGAAGATCGATCCCCTGATACGGGGCGAGATTGCCCACGTACATCACCACCGGCCGCTGCGGGTCCGTTGCGATGTCCTGCTGCAGCATGTCAGGTGGCAGAAGGCTGACATCCTCGAGCACGACCACCGGATTGGTTGGCGCATATTGGCGTGACAGGTCGGCGAGCGCCTGGCAACAGGTGATGGTCCCCATCGCGCGGCGGACCGCATGTGCCTCGACGTTCGAGAGAAGACGATGCATCCAACGTGGCAGACGGTAACGATCACCGATCTGTTCGACGAGTGATGAATCCATGTCGTAGACGTATGGCAGACGCGTCAGTGCCGAGAGGAACATGGCGATAAGCGCTGACTCCTCCACCGCGTGAATGACATCGTAACGCCGCTTCATGACCAAAGTGGCGGCTTTAAACGCCAGGGCGGCGTCGCAGATGAGCTTGCGCATCGAAAGACCGGGTGGCACGGCGTCGATGCCCGGCAGGTGCGCGATGCGAAGGATGCGACAATGCGGAATGTCGAGATCCGCACCAAGGTGATACGCCAGAACATCGATCTCATATCCCGCTTCGCTGAGTACCTCAACGACGGAACGCACCGCGATGGGCGTGCCGCGATGAATGAAGAACGGTTGAGGGGCGAGCAGCAGGATCCGCAGAGGAGGCGTCTTGTCCTCCACCAGCGGAAACGGCGCGGTTGCGGCGGCGGCGCTGCGCCTGCCCGCGGTGGTCGGCGCGAGGTGCAGGGCACGGGGCAACGGGATGGTGGAGGCATGGCTCATGCACGTTCACCCATGCAATCATCGGGCCACATCTGGATACGGAGGAAGGTCGCAACGGGCACGCATGATCCGCGGCGAGCCCCATCGTTCCGTTGCGCCAACGCGACGACACCAGTGTTCCGCCAACCGCGAGACGGGCGGGGCTTTGAGCGTTCGGTGAAGCACCATGGGTAAGAAGAACTGCGCGAATGTCGCATCGTTGCGAAACCCATGGGCGGCGAAAGCATCGGCTACGGCATCGACTTCGATGGTGCGATAACGGCGGGTGTTGCCCTCAACCCACTTTTTCACTGTGAAAAGTGCAGAAAGTGCGTTGAAGCCCCCCGGGGTGGGAAAGTCGACCACCACCGCCCAACGCGCGACACGGCACAGTCCATCGACAAGACGCCGCCAGTCGGCGACGTGAGGCATGATGCGAAAGCTGATCGCCACATCGACGCTCTTGGCGTGAAGGGGCGGATCGATGAGATCGCCCACCAGGAGCTGGACACGATTATTCAGCAGCCGTCGCGGCCGAGCACAGGCGTGACTGTCGCTGGCGAGAATGGTGACGCGATAACCGGCATCCGCGAGCGGCGCGGCGAGTTGCGTGTGGCCGCCGCCAACGTCCAGCACCGTGCCGCCACGCCAGGGTTCAAGCAGGCGCAGGGTTGCGTCGCGTTGCACATCGAGCAGGTACTGGCCGGCCCGACCGGCGAAGCGCCTGGCATAGGCATCGGTAGACGACTCAATATCCGGCGTCTCGCGCGCGTGTTTCGGCGAGATCGGCGCTCGCAATGGTTCCTCCGTTGTGTCAACCGATTGGGGTGGTTTCACGTGTGGCGTTCCTTGGAGCCGATCCGCGCAGGTGGCCCTGGGCGAAGTACCATTCGGCGGTGCGATGCGCACCCTCGGCGAAGGTCACCTTTGGCGCGAAGCCCAGCTCACGTTTGGCTTTGGCGCTGCTGAACGCGCGGTTCTTGATGAAAAAGTCGACACGGCGGTGATGCAGCGGCGGGTCGATCCCCAGCGGGCGGCAGATCGTTTCGCATGCCGTCGCGCCCAAACGCAGCGGCCAGAGTGGCAGTCGACCTCGGGGCGGCGGAGCATCGACGGCACGCGCGATGGTACGCACCATTTCATTGAGCGTGATGTATTCATCCCCGCCGAGAATGTACGTGTTCCCCAGCGCATTGGGGTGTTCACCGCAGAGGATAATGCCTTCAACAAGATCATCGATGTAAGTGAAGTGGTAGAGCGTTTGCCCCGAACCGAACATGCGAAAGCGACGACGGTGGATGGCACGGAAAAGTTTGAGGAAGCGAAGATCGCCGGGGCCGTAGATGCCGGCGGGTCGGAAGATGACGCCGGGCAGTCCGTCATCGACGGCGGCCCGGGCGATGCGTTCGCCTTCGAGTTTCGTTACCTGGTAGATATCGCCGGGATTGAAGGGCGCGGTTTCATCGGCGGGGATGATGCTGACGTTGCCGTGCACGCCGACGGTGCTGCAGTGGATGGTGCGCTCGACATCGTAGTCGCGCGCGGCCGCGATGATGTTGGCAACACCGTTGACGTTGACATCATGGTAGTAGCTGTCTGGGTGGCCGGCCGTTCGGAACACGGCCGCGATGTGGTAGATCGTGCGAACGCCATCGGCGGCACGGGAAACATCGGCGCGGCTGCGGATATCGCCTTCCACCAGTTCGATGCCTGCCTGGTCAAGATCACGCGCCCGTTCAATGTCACGCACCAGAGCGCGCACACGCTGCCCGCGACGGACAAGCGCCCGGGCGAGGTGGCCGCCCGTAAAGCCGGTGGCGCCGGTGACAAGAACAGTCGAGTTGTTTGCGATCATCATGTGTCCTCCCGGTTCAGGTGAACAGCGGAGCGGCACGCTCGCACTGGTCGGTCACATAGTCGTAAAGTCGATTGACCCGCAACACGTGTGCCGAATACGTGTGGTTCGCTTCGACAAAGGCTCGCCCGGCTTTACCAAGTTTCCAGCGGAGCGTGGGGTCACGGGCAAGGTGAGCGATGGCGTTGGCGAATCCGTGCGGTGCGGGTGGGGCGAGGTAAGCGATGGAGGCATCCAGTATCTGGCTGTGCGTCGGCAGGTCGGTCACGAGAAGCGGCTTGCCCGCATGCAAGTAGGGAAAGATTTTCATCGGCGTGTTAAGGCCGCGGATGCGTGGAGCAGTGAGGATGTCCGCTTCACTGAGCAGTTCGCACAAACGATTGGCCGGCCAGCGACCAATGAAGTGTGTGCAGTCGGCGATGTTCAACGATTCAGCCTTACGGCGGTAGTGCGCGATCGCGGCATCATTCCCCCCGGCGATGACGAGGGAGAGTTCCGTTCCCTGTTCACGCGCAAGCGGCATCGCTTCCAGCAGCAGATCGACGCCCTGATAAGGTTCGAGGTTGCCGACATACATGAGGATCAGCCCTGTGATGCCGAATTGGCGGGCGAGGATGCCGCGGCGTTTGCGATCGGGTTGCTGGTACTGTGATATGTCGTGCAGCGTCTCGATGAACGTCGCGCCGTGACTATTCGCGAGGTCCCGCAGCGCGTTGCACACCGGAGCCACCGCCAGCGCGCGTTGCACGGCTTTGCGTTCACACCAGTTGAACAGGCCGGACATCGGTCGCAGGTAGGGCATCTTCTCGACCATCTGCTGGGCGATGGACGAATCCATGTCGTAGATGTAGGGGATGCCATATTTGCGTTGGATCCACATCGCGATGAAGACGGCCTCCTCATTGGCGTGGACGGCGTCGTAGCCGTGTGCGGCCAGCAGTTGCCGGGCTTTGCGCCAGACATACAGATCGGCGACGAGCTTCTGTGCGGAGAAACCCGGTCGGCGAACGCGAAGCCAGCGCGGTGTGTCGATGCGGTGCAGCGTGACGCCGGGGTAGGTACGTTCACTGCCGCCCTTGTAGCAGACAACATCAACGGTCTCCCCGCGTTGGCTCAACGCGCGCAGCAGCAGGTCGACGTCGATGGGTGTGCCACGATCAACGTAGAACTCATGGGGGGCGAGCAGAAGCACTCTCATCGATCCACCTCCAGATCAGCAGCGACGGGAGTTGAGAAAGGACGCAGAGCATGCTGCAAACGTGCGAGTTCCACCTCGCATCGCGACGCTTCCCACTGAAGAAGCGGTGCGATGTGGCGACCGAGTTCCATCGCCTGCGATGCGGTGCCGTGCCAGTAACCGCGCCGAAGAATGAGGTCATCCAAATGCACAACGGCTTCCTCGCGTGCAATCTGAGTAAGAAGCGCGACGGAGCATGGATCGTCGACAGACGTGACACAATCCGTCCACGAAGCGCGGAGGCCGATCTCCGGCCGATGAAGCGATCGATACGGCGGCAGTCGACGATGCTGGCGCGCGTACAGCCGGGTAAGTGCCTGTTCGGCAACGCGCCGTGCGGTGGTGAACTTCACACCCGCAACGGTGATGAGGCCGCGCGGTCCGCCGATCGTGGCGTGATCGATGATGCGCGGTTGCGAGGTCGGGGTGGCGCTGCCCGGTGCCTTGGCGGGGAGCAATCCCGCGCAAACGACACGTACATCGTCAAGGCTCGCATGCAGGGCAGGGATGGCAGCGTTCAGATCGTTGATGAACATCTGCATCTGATCAAGCGTGGGATTTGCGATGGTCTCGTCGCCAACGTGTGGCGCGTGGTACGTTCCAGCGAGAATGGATCCGTGCCACGGCACAAGAAAGTAGGTGCGTGCTGCGGGTGTTCGCGGTGCGACCGCAAGCGCTGCATCGGAGAGCGGCCGGCGGTCGATCAGGAGGTTGAACGCCATGGCGGGAGGAGCGAGAGTTGACGGCGAGCGGTGCAACGCGGCAGCGACCTCTCCACACCAGGGGCCCGCGCAGTTCACGACGGCCGGAGCGTTGAAGGTGAAAGTGCCTCCTGTCACCGTGTCCACGGCCTGCACGCCGGCAACGCGCCCATCATTCGTCACCAAGTCGATGACTTCGGCATAGTTCAGCACGGTTGCCCCCGCAGCACACGCCCACCGAAGCATTTCCATGAGCACACGCTCGGAACTGGGCATGACAGCGTCATACCAAAGCGCGCCCCCACGGAGCCCGCGACGGTCCACCGCAGTGAAACGTGCGATCGTTGCCTCGGGCGTGAGCAGTTCGCCCGATGGTAGATGCAACGATGCGACGATCTGCTGATTGCGATCGACGGACAGTATGTCGTTGAGTTGCAATGCCGTCTTCATTACCGAAGGGCGGCGTAGCCCCGAACCGTACAGGGGCATCAGGCATGCGAGCGGTCGCACGAGGTCAGGAAAGTGTTGCATGAACCAGTGTCGTTCGGCAACCGAGGCGCGGTGGCGACGCAGGTCGAACGACTGCAGGTATCGCAATCCGCCGTGCAGAATGCGCAGGCTGTTGAATGTTGTGGCGCTGCCGAAATCGTGTCGTTCAAGAAGCAAAGGGCGCAAACCGCGTCTTGCCGCCTCCAGTGCCACAGCCGCACCGTGAATGCCGCCACCGATCACGATGACCGCGTGTTCACGTTGCGAGGCAGCGTCGGGATCGCGATGGAGCATGCTTTCGTTCATGATCGCACACGCGCATTGATGTCCATACAGGTACAGGCAGCGAAGGAAACTTCACGTTTATTGCGGTGAAGGCGAATCGCCATGTTGGACCGGGCGAGTTCCCACCATGATCCACGGCATCCGAAGATGCGCGGCTGGGACCACAACCCGGCCCGCATCGTCTGCAGAATCGCGGCGGGACTGTTGAATGGCTCCTCCATCTCCAGCACGAAACCGTACCTCCCTGCTCGCGTCTGATGCCACGCCAGTCGAAGGGGATCACTGCCTGGCAGCACCGCGATGCCGCGCCGGCGTGCGTGGCGGAGCAAAGTCGGTTCACGCGATGCCTGCGGACGGTTGCCATTGTCGCCGACGTGAATGTGCTGCGCCCATGAAGAATTGAGAATTGCCTTCACTTTCCTTCCGCGCGCGCCCCACCATTTACCAAAGCCCCAGGGGAGCACCGTGATGGCATCGCACGCGGCAACGCTAGTCAGCACCGCTTCGATTGGCGCACCATCGGGAAACGCCCGATCGCACGCCAGCGCCAGCACCTCCAGCCCCTCAGCGGTGATGATCTGTCGTCCGGCGACAAGCAGGAGTGTCGGTTGATTGTTGCAACAGGCGATGAGGACACGCGGGTCATCGGTGAGTTCTGTGCGCCATGGCGAGGTGCTGTCGAGCAGTGTGCCGTTGGCGAAGCCGTGGAATGCATGATGCCAGGCACATTCGGCGAGAAGCAGGCACCCGGGTGTGTTCCTCGGCAGGCCGAGTCGACCGGCCGCGTCGGCGAAATTGTGCTTCGCCGCGTCGAGAAAGACCGCCGGGTTGTAGCAGGGGTGAAAGTGGACGTGTGCGTCCACCAACATGGCCGATGCGTCAACGGGCAAGGTGATGGTCTCCTGTAAGCGTGCGTGAGTCGCGCGGTGTGGCGTGGTGTCGATGGTTGCGACGCCGCGCGAGGTGAACGATGCGCCACAGGAGCAGCACGAAGAGGCATTCGGTGGCGATTGTCAGGGCGTGGTCCAGCCATGCGGCAGGCGACGAGTGCCGCACGCCCGCAAAGATCGGCCACGGCGACGCGATGCGTGTCTTCGTGAAGGGCCAACCCAGCATCACACCGCGTCCGAATGTCATCGCATCCAACACCACGTGGGACGTGTAGCAGGCGAATGCGACGCTCCACATCCGCGCCATGGACACGCGTTGCATGAGGAAGGACAGGATGAGTGCGATTGGCACCGCGAGGAGTGCGCCCATGATGATGCTGTGGGTTGGGCCTCCGTGATCGACGAATGGCCCCGAACCGAACAGCAGACCGAGGAGAATGTCCAGATCGGGCGCAACCAATGTGAAAAGAAGGATCACAAGCACGCACGCGCGCCGGTACATCGACAGAGGCCGTACCTGTTCGCGGACGCTGGGCCAGACCAGCAGCAACACGCCACCGTGGGCGATGGGAGAGGGCATGGCGCTGTCCTCGTTACGTCATCGGGCGATGCGGTAGATGTCCGAACGGTCCTGATGCTCCTCGCCGTCGGGTGGCGGCGCACCAAACGCGGTGGCGGCCGCGATCCAGCGAATCTTGTACGGCTTACGGTCCTGTGCCTCGTGGTAGATGCGCACCAGCAGTTCGGAGATCACACCGATCATCACGAACATCACCGCCATGAGGAACGTCATCATGGCGAACAACACCAGTACGTTGTTGTTCAGACTCACGGGTGAGCCGTGTTCCGTCCAGATGTTGTACTTCTGCAGGATGGCGATGCCGAGCGTTGCGAGCGAGAGAACAAGTGTGAGCATCGCGGCTTTGCCGAAGAAGTAGAGCGGTTTGGTGAGGTAGTCGCCCAGGAACTTTACGGTCATGAGGTCGAGCAGCACCTTGATGGTTCGTTTCAGGCCGTATTTGCTCGTTCCCGCGACGCGGGGTCGGTGATTGACGACCTGTTCGGTGATGCGCGCCCCGCGCCACTTGCAGATGGCGGGCAAGAAACGATGCATCTCGCCATAGAGCCGCACATCCTCGAGCACCTCCCGGCGGTACGCTTTCATCGAGCAGCCGAAGTCGTGGATCTCCCGCGTCCAGGTCAGCCGCCGAATCAGTCGGTTCGCCAAAATGGATGGCAGGCGTCGACTCAGCAGCTTGTCCTGGCGGTTCTTTCGCCAACCGCTGACGATGTCGTAACCCGGCGGTTCGTCGAGTTTGCGAACAAGTGCGGGGATGTCGTGCGGATCATTCTGTCGATCGCCATCCATCGGGACGATCACCTTGCCACGCGCGTGGGCGAACCCCGCAGCCATTGCGGCCGTCTGGCCGAAGTTCTTCATGAATGCGATCAATGTGACGCGCGGGTCATCACTTGCGGCATCCTGCAACAGGGCGATGGTGTCATCGTTGCTGCCGTCATCGATGAATAGAATCTCGTAACGCCGATCAACATCCTGACTCACGATTTCCGCAAGTTCGTGGTAGAGGTCGACGATGTTCTCCTGCTCGTTGTAGAGCGGAACGACGATGGAAACATCGGGTGTGGTTGCGTCGTTCATTCGCAGAGGATTGGTGTTCATGGTTGTTTGGCGGAATGAGGTCGAAGGTATGGCGAACAGTCCGGGGCGCATGGTGCGGCGCACCTGATGGGCGACGGTGTGGCCCGTTCGATGCAGTCGGCGCGTGGTGGCGGCTTTGCCACGGATGAGGCAGTTCCATTGGTATTGCCGAAGAAAACGTTGAAAGGCCGGATCGTCATAGCGCCGCAGGCGACGAAGCATGCTTCGCACATAGCCCCACCACATGGCGACGCCGCCGACGATGAATGGGGGCCGCGTCATACGGAACACGGCACTGGCGGTCATGTATGGCAGCGATGTGCCCATGAAGTATTGGCCGTAGCCGTGCCGCATGCGTCCGGTGAGTATGCCGCGCTGGCTGGACCCCATCGGGCGCAGGTGAATGAAGCGCAACGCGGGTTCGTCCCAACTGCAGGCGATCCATCCCAGCATGCGGCAGCGATGACAGTCGATGCCGTCCCACATCACTTCACGTACGAAGCCGCCGATCTGCTCGAAGCACTCGCGGCGATAGAACTTGCTCATGCCGACGGACATTTCATCGCCGCACGCCTCGCTGATGAGTTCGCCGTTTGCTGCGACAAAGTAAGGCTTGCCGCTGCAGGTGCCGATGCGAGGGTTGGCACGCATTCGGCGCATCAGCGTTTCGAAGTAACGCGGGGGAAGGTCCAGATCGAGGTCGAGCTTGCAAAGGTAGTCGAACGCATCGAGATCGATCGTGTCCAGCCCCGTGTAGAACGCATCAATGACGCCGGGCCCGACGTTGCGTTGTGGTGAGGATGTTCGCCGGATGACACGGATGAAATCGTAACGATGTTCAAAGTCGGCGAGAATTAGGGGCGTTGCATCGGTCGACCCGTCATCCACGATGACCCACAACGCTGGTCGAACCGATTGCGCAACGACGCTTTCGAGTGTTCGCCGCGCGTAGGCGGCTTCGTCTCGACAGGGACTGATCAGGCAGTAGCGATCCTTGCGTGTCACCGGGCGTACTCGGGGATGGACCTTGGCTGGATGTCGGGTGCGACCGTTTGGCTGCGGGACGACTCGGGCGCGGGACAACTGTTCCGCGATGCGGTCAGGATTTGCAATAACCGTGCCGCTTCGTGCCGGACGTTGTAGTGCTGTTCCACGTGACGGCGCCCGGCCTGTCCGAAACGGGTTCGCGTTTCGGGATCATCCAGCAGATTGGTGATGCGTTCCGCGAGGCTGACGGCGTCCCCGGGTGCGACGGTGAAGCCGTTGACGCGATCCTCCACCAGTTCACCCACGCCGGCAATACGTGTGGCGACGACGGGCACACCCGCGGCGAGCGCTTCCATCAGCACGACGGGCACGCCCTCGGCAAAGCTGGCCATGACAAACACATCCGTCTGCGAAAGGTGTTCGCGCACCTGGTCCTGTGAGCGGTAGCCAACGAAGCGAACGTGCCCGGCGAGGCCGATATCGCGCGTCTGCTTCTCAAGCGCCGACCGGTCAGGCCCATCGCCCACGACGGTCAGTTCCACATCGGGATGGCGTATCCGCACGGTTCGCAACGCATCGAGCAGAACGGGCAACCCCTTCACCGCGGCGAGGCGACCAACGAAAAGCAGGTGTCGACCGGGGCCGCGATGTTTGACAGGGTTGTAACGTGTGGGGTCCACGCCGCAATGCACAATGTTCAGTCGCTCCCACGTGTCGGGTGGAGCAAAAATCATGGCCTGGCTTCGGCAGAAATGACTGATGCAGCAGACGAAGCGGGCACGACGAATCTTTTCGTCGATGCGCCAGCGCATCGGTTCGAAGAAGATGGCGGGGCCGTGCATCGTGAAGCTGAACGGCACGCCGCTCAGGTGGGAAGCGAGCATGGCGACGGAGCAACTTGAGTTCGCGAAGTGGTTGTGCAGGTGGTCGATCGCACGATTGGTCAACTCCCGCGCGAGGATCGCAGCCTCGGTGAAGTAGAAAAGCTGGTAGAGCATCCCGCGCCAGCCCGGGGGGCTTGTCCGAATCGCCAACGCAAGTGCCCCGAAGTAACGGGCGGGATGTCGCAGCAGGAAAGTCGCATGGCTGCGAAGCGCGGTGAAGAAGCGGGGCGGAAGAATGTAGAAGGTACAAGCGCGTTCCGTTTCCTGCTCCCGTCCGGTGGTTTCACGCGAGGCGGGGCGGCGGATGGCGAACGTCTGCACCTCGACGCCCAGATCACGCAGCGCGGCAACCTCACGCTGGATGAACGTGTCGGTCACACGGGGATATTCACCGGTCAGGTAGGCGATGCGCATGGGTTGGATGCCTCCTTGACGTGAGCGCGTGAAGTGGTGGCAGAATCGGTGGGCGCGGAAATGACGGGATTGACAACGGAACGGTCGAGTGCCGTCGTCAGGTTGTATCGGGGCGTGCAGCCGAGAACGCGTTTCATGCGTTCATTGGCGTAACGCAGGGGTTTGCATCGCGCGTGAAGACGTGCGGGGATGAGGACGCCGGGCAGTCGCGCGCGCCCGCTGAAAAGGAGTCGATTCGTCCAGTGGGCGGTGGCGGCGAGCAGTCGCATGCACGTCCAGTTGATGGGAATGATCCGTGGTCGCTGGGACGTGCGACGCAGCAGCTCCTTCATGTAGCGACGTTGCGTGGGCGGGGCGTCGTCGACGAGGTTGATCGTTTGGCCGATGGCGCCGTCGCGTTCCACGGCGAGAACGACGGCTTCGGCACAATGGTCGACGTAGATCAGCGGCAGGCGTGCCCATGCGCCGATTCGGATCCAGAAGTTGTCGCTGACCTGTGCGCCGAGGCGCGCGGTCCAGGTGTTGGCGCGGCCGTAGATCACGCCCGGCCGCAGGATGGTCACGGCGGCGTTGTGTTCATCGGCGAACTCACGGACAAGCTGTTCCTGCACCAGCTTCGTCTGAGTATAGGCGTCGCGGGAGGCATCGAGCGGCGCGAGCGGGCTGGATTCGTCGAGCGTGGCGTGGGTACGCAGGGCGAGATAGTCGTAGACGCTGAAGCTGCTGATCGCCACCAACCGTTTCACGCGTGCGGCCGCCATGGCGGTGAGGAGATTCTCCGTGGCGTTGACGGTGCCGCGAAACTGGGTATCGAAGTCGCCCGCCTTTGATGCCGCCAGATGCAGCACCGCATCAACACCGGCAACCATATCGACCAATCCACGCGGATCGCGCAGGTCGGCCCGGACGAGTTCGACATCGCGGTGGGTCTTCCACGGCAGGTCGTCGGCTGTGCCAGCAGGGCGCACCATCGCCCGTACGCGGTGCCCGCGCGCCAGCGCCTCCGTCACGACGTGACGGCCTAGAAAACCCGATGCGCCGGTGACGAGCAATCTCATGACACGCGGCCCTCCGCGACAAGCGCATCGATGAGACGGCTTGTTTGGTCCATGTCGTCGTATGTCACGGGCGGTTCCCCGCCACGCGCGAGCGCCGCGTATGTCCTGCGAAGGAATGTGTGCATGCCTTCGTAAGGCGTCGCCTGCAGGATCTTGCGACGGAAGTTGGCGACGCTCGCGCTGACCAGTTCGACCCCTCCGGCGAACTGGTTCAGCAGCGGCGACAACGGGCCGGGCCTGCGCGGCGTTTCGATCCGCAGCGCCGGCTGGAACAGATCGGCGTGCGCAGCACCACACGTGCCACGAACCGTCAACGTGAATTCATCCGGCTGCGTTTGCGATGTGAAGCGAATCCGCGCGTGAACATCTCCGCCAACCACGATCGCATCAAGGTCGTCGTACTTGAACATCGGATCACGGCTCTTGTTGCTCCAAAGCGCGGTGACACGATCCACAGATGGCAGGAAACGCAACGCGAGATACGCCAAATGCGGCAAAAACTCGTGCAAAACACCCGCGGGGAGTTGGTGGCTCGGGTGTGGCAGGTTGCGATCGCTATATCGGCTGCCGGCATGCAGCCCTAACGCCATACGCACATCCACCTCGCGTACCTCACCCAGCGCACCAGTCCCGACGAGTTCCTCGATGCGCTGCACGGGTTCATTGAATCGGTAGTTGTGGTCCTCCACCAGTCGTTGTCCGGTGTGTTCAGCCGTGGCCCGAAGACGCTGGAACTCCGCATGGCTCGGCGTCACCGGTTTCTCAACAAGGACATGGCACCCGGCGTTCAGACAATCGGTCGCAAGCGATGCGTGGGTCTGCGGCGGCGTGAGAATATGCACCACATCTGGACGAACCGTATCGAGCATTTCCCGATGGTTGGTGAACGGCTGCACCCCATCGTATTGCGATGCGGCAAATCGCGCGGAGGCACGTGAAAGGTCGCACACGCCAACGATGCGTGCCAGCTTTTCACGCGCCACGCAGGCAAGGTGTTCGCGCGAAATCGCGCCGGTACCGATCACAGCGGTGGTGAGCGTTGCGGTCATGGGCAGCTCACCTCCGGTGCGGGTTTGTACTCGATGAGCCGGGCCGGTTGCCCGCGCATGCGATGGAGCAGGTAGCGAACCTGACCGATCGCCTGCGGGAACTTGGCGATCATGTTGAAGAAGGCGTAGAGAAGGGCGATGGGTAACGTGTCGCCGCGATGCAGGCATCGCCACATGATTCGAACTGCAAGCACGCCGTACAGCATCAACGCGAGCAAGCTCCAACCGCCGGTGCACGGCATGAGCAGCAGCGAGCAAGTTGGCAGAACCGCGCCCCAGAACCAGACGCTGCGCGATTCGCGCACCTTGTGTCGTTCGGGGGGGCGACCGTGCATCGCCGCACCTTCCGCATAGGCCCAGCCGCCTCGCATGCAACGGTTCCACCATTGGCTGAAGCGCATGATTGCCGCGTCGTGCAGGGTCATGTCATGGTCGATTCGATGAACTCGCCAACCCGATTGGCGCAATCGCACGCACAATTCGGGCTCTTCGCCGGCGATCAAGGATGCGTTGAACCCGCCCACCGCCTGCAATGCCGCCACACGCATCATCGCATCTCCGTGGCAGTATCTCGCCTCACCGATCGGTGTGTCCCACTCCATATCCGCCAGGCGGTTGTAGATGGAGGCTTCGGGGTGGCGTTCCCGGCGTCGTCCCGATACCACGGCGAGGATTGCATCGGAGTCGAGCGTACGCTGCGCCGTCTCAATCCAGCCGGGCATCAACTCACAGTCGCCATCGAGAAACTGAACGTATGTCAGGCCGGGTGCGATGTGTGTGAGCTGCGCGAACCCGGCGTTTCTTCCACGTGCCATGGTGAAGGGCGTGGACATATCGAGTTCGACAACATGCACATCAAACGAATGTGCCAGCGCGACGCTGCCATCGGTCGACCCTGAGTCGACATACACGACTGGTGTGTGGGGCGGAAGATGGCGACGCAGCGACATCAGGCAGCGGCGCAATCGCTCGCCCTCGTTGCGACCGATGGTGACCACGCCCAACCGCGTCATGGCGACACCTCGCTTTGAGCAGGAGGCTGCAAGGTGCGGATGACACGACCCGGCACGCCCACCACCACTGAAAAGGGAGGTACATCGCGCACCACCACTGCGTTGGCGCCGATCACGCTGTCGTGACCGATCGTGATGTGCCCCAGCAGACACGCGCCTGCGCCGATATCCACGCGATCCTCGATGATGGGTTTGCCCTGATCCTCTTCCTTGCGCGCGATGCCGAGCGTGGTGTTCTGTCGCAGCGTGACATCGTTGCCGATGGATCGTGCGCCGAGGACCATTCCGCCGAAATGTTCGATGCGCACGCGTCGGCCGACGATCACGGTGTACGACAGCTTGATGCCACAAAGCCATTCGGTGAAGGGATAAAGGAAGCGGTAGAGCAGCGTGAACGGCAGTCGCAGCAGGCGCGAACGAATGCCCATGCGCCAGTTGCCCAAACGGTGCAGGGCCAGCACGAGGAATCCCTGTTGCAGCAGCTTGCAGCCGTGGGTGCGGTAGTCCTCGGCGATGAGCTGCCAGAATCCGATATCGGGCGGGTTCTGGTTGGTGTCGCCACGCGGCAGGGGAGGGATGGCACGTTTGGAGGTGTCACCGGTGCCAAACCTGTTGTTGACGCGTCCGTTTGCATCAGCGCAGCGATCATCATCGCCGTGCGCGGCGGCGCGACGGTGAAGAATGTCATCGAGGCGGATGTTGCTGTCGCCCGTCATGATTCTCCCGCAGATCCAGGAACGAAGTTGAAGCGAACGAAATCACGCATCATGTACGGTGGCTGGTCGTCGGGTTGGCGCAGGGCCAGGCGACGCAAACGCCAGCATGCGAACCCTGCCGTCCATGAAAGGTCGGCAAGGAACTTGTACAAGCGGCCATGCGTTTTGAGGTAAAAGTGGCGGCGTGATTCGAACCAGTAGCGCGGCGTGCGGCGGCGGGCGCGGTGCGATCCTGTGACGCCTGATGCCTGCCCGACAAGATGCACAATCCGACTCTCCGGAACATACCAGCACGACCAACCCGCGCGGGCCGCACGCAGGCACAGGTCCATCTCCTCGTAGTACATGAAATAGCGGTCATCCAGAAGGCCAACCGCGTCGAACACTTCCTTGCGTACGATCATCGATGCGCCACTGACCCAATCGATCGGGTGCGGCTCATCGCGCACGGGGGGGGCGACAATCCACCGCTGGCACAGCCGCTGCACCCATCCGAGTTTGGATGCACTGGTGAACTCGCCGACAATGCTGTGAAAGCGAAACGCGGTGCGGCGGGGCGATCCATCGGGGTTTTCGATGCGGCTGCCGGCGATGCCCACGTGTGTGTGCGCATCCATGAAAGCGAGCAACGCACGCAGCGCGCCGGGGCGGATGTACGTGTCCGGGTTGAGCAGCAGCACGTAGCGTGGGGGCGTGTCACCCGATAGAGCGGGAGCGATGGCGGCGTTGTTGCCGGCCGCGAAACCACCGTTGCGCGCCAGCGGCATGAGTGTCGCCCACTTCCCCCAGCCATGTTCTTCAATGGCCACGTTGAGGCAGGTGACCGAATCGTCGCCCGAAGCGTTGTCGGTGACCACCACGCGCGCACCGGGGAGGGCTGCGATCTCATCCACCAGCGAACGAAGACAGTCCACCACGAGGTCCGCGGTGCGGTAGTTGACGATCACCACGAGCAGCGGAATCGTTGCCGGGGGATGCACATTCGCCTCGGTCGGCGTGTCGGATTGGTTGGGGATCAGCGCCACCATTCGTTCGTTGTGCTTTGTTCCAGAATGCGGTTTACCAGTTCGATCTGCTCGCGCGAAAGCTTCTCCTGCCAGGAGTTGGAGATCGAAAGTGATTCGGTGGATGCGGCACGAACGGCACGTTCCACATCACGTGTCCAGGGCAGTTCGCAAAAGTTGTAAATTTCCCGGGCGAGTTCCACGGCATGGGCGGCAAGCCGCTCGTAGATGACGAGCATGTAGTGCGGCGTGTTGCGACCCGCGTTGTGGATGACTTCGTTGGTGTAGGACCAATACCAGAGTTCCGACTCCTCGACGCTCATGGCATTGATATCGCCGAACCGCTTCGCCCATGCGGGGCGGGCGGTGGCGATGGCGTGCAGTCGGATAAGGTTGCGCCGGCGGACCTCTTCGCGGTCGTTGAACATGAGCCAACGGTTGCGCCATGAGTTGAGGAACCCGCCGGGATGTCGGGCAATGTGGATGACACGCGCCTGCGGGCGGTGTTGCAGCACCCATTCGATCCAGCCGGGCGTCGGCCCGAGTTTGAGCACGGGAAGCGCGCGGGCGAGTCGGGCGTAATCGCTGAGCCATCGCGGCATGGGCCATTCCTCGCCGCGAAGCGACGGCATGGCGGTGCTCAGCACACGTCTTGAACGTGGCCCGTCCACCAGACGATAGAGGCCGATCACCCGCGGCAGGCGTCGCAGAAAATCCTTCGGGCCCTTGGCGTGGTGATCACGCGCGCCCATGCTGAACGCCGCACGAGCGATGGCGCGGTCCCAGTGCTCCTCCATCACGCGCGCATCCTGAACGAACCAGCCGCGGGGCAACACGGACAAGGCCGCGTCCCGCAGCGCGTGCGGCTCGTTGCGGGTGTAGGTGAGTTCACTGTGGTCCAGCAGACTCAAAAGGAAGTTCGTTCCGCTGCGCCCGCGACCAGCGATGAGGACGTAGCGCGACAACCGCGGCCGGTCCCCCAATGCGCAGGTGCGCATCGGTTGCGAGGTGCCGCTGCGTGAAGGAAAGTGGCCCAGCAGTGCCGGGGCATGCGCATCGGACGGCTGCGGCAGGGGCGAAGCTGGAAACGTCGGTCCGGAACTCACGGTGGCGTCCTTATCGGGAACGGTTGTGGTCAATCCTCATCGAGTCCTGCAGCGCGAAGGTGGGGCAGGAGCACAGCGCCCGCCGTTACCGTCGCGGCAAGGAGGGCGGGGGCGGTGTCCCACGCGGTCGATCCGATGACGGTTAGTAACCCGACAGGCACGATGCCACGCAGGTGTGCGGTGTCGACATCGTTGAGCGCGAGGCGGACGCGACTCTGGAGCGATTGAAGGTTCAGTCGTCGTGTGATCAGGTCGGCGGCGAAGAGGCGCAGTCCGTATCGGCCAAGGCGAAACCGCGCCCGCGCCAGGCGGTTGTGCAGGCGGAGCCATCCGCGTTGCCAGGGTGTCAGTTCGATGCGGGGCAGGCCGCTGAGCGGATAATCCAGCCGTGTCAGCCAGTCGCCGAGCCGCGCTTCGGCGAGCTGCACTTGGCGCGGCGTCATTTTGCGACGCCATTGCTCCGCCAGCGCGGGATCGGGACGGTCGTAGCTGCTGCCTTTGGTGTAGTCGAACATCGCATCGTCGAACGTGACACCGAGAAAGCGGCAGATGCGCTGCAGGTGCGTTGCCGGATCCTGCACGAGTTGTTCGTACCGCACTTCGATGTAGCGGCTCCGCGGCAGATGCTTGCGCAAGCGCGCCCACAGCGTCTGAGCGTGGATCCATTCCTCCGAGGCGCACCAGATGTTGCCCGCCCATCCCATGCCGATGCTCGAACGGGCAACGTCGCGGCCGTCACGCAACAGATGGATGAACCGTGCCTCGGGCCATAACCGCAGGAGCCGATCGAAGTGCTTGTGGACCGTCGCGCCGATGATGGGTTTGTCGCCGCTGGCGCGTCGCTTCTGCTCAAGGAAGCTGTGGACCAGTTCGGGATACCCGAGCCGTTCATCGACGCGGAAGCCGTGTGCCCGGAAGATGCGGTGCGTCGCCAGGTAGGTGCGGTAGCGGCGGATCTCCGGCCAGGGCGGGTCGGCATCGTCGCGCATCTGATCCACCGCGTACTCGAACTCACTGCACCACGCGATCTGCGGATGATGGTCCAGCATCAGACGCAGCAGCGTTGTCCCGGAGCGCTCGGCACCCACAAGGAACGTCGGCGGAGGCAGCGCATCAGACGACACATCGTCAGGCTGTACGGCGGCGAGCGCATCCGGGAGGAACATGGACCAATATCTCCTTCTGAAGAAGTCTGCGGGCAACTCCGAATCACATCAGCTTGTTCTTGATGCGACGCATCTTGCTCATGAAAGTGTTGGCGATCCGCTCGGCGGGCATGAGCAGGCGGCCTTTCACCTGTTCGCCCGGGCGGGCACGGAACAGTGTGGAGTGATTGACGCCGTTGTATCCCGGAGGCGCTTCACGGGTGTAGTAGTAGGCGGCAAAGCTTTTGCGCGATTCTCCAGGCGGGCACGTCACCGCGGTGACGCCGTGATAACTGATGTCGCTGGTGGCGAAGATGACGCAACGGTTGAAGATCGGCTGAAAGCTGTGGACGCACTGTTTCACATCCTTGTCCCAAAGCTCCAGCCGTCCACCCCATTCATCCTGCCACGTGCGATTGAAGAAGATGATGATGTTGAGACGTCGATGCCATTGGCGGTCCTTGAGGTAGTTGAAGTCGACGTGAACATCGAGGTGACCGGCTCGGGTGGTTTCGTGGATGCCGCCGCCGATGAGCTGGTCGTCGGCAAGCAGTTCGGGGATTTCCGCCGCGTAGGAAAGCGTCTCCAGGAAGGCTGGCTCCGCAAGCATGTCGTTCAAGCGCTTGACCGCAGGCGGGAACTTGCTGACATCGCGCACCTGCACCTTGCCTTTCTCATTCACCGCGGTGAACGTTTTGCCGACGCCCTGCGCTTCGGAAAAGCTGGGGAAGCTGAGGGCGATGTCGTCGGCAAAGGCGGGGTCGAGAAAGTTGTCGATGCAGACGTTGGGGAACGGTGTGGCCGTTCGAAACTGCTGCCGCAGCGACTCACGATCCAGTGGGCGGATGCTCACGACATTTCTCCTTGGGTTGTCATGGGACGGACTGTTCCGCAGCGCGTGGGACGCGCGGGGCTGCGTTGTCCCGCGCGTCGTCGGGGACGAGGTAGTTCGGCGGGTTGTGCTGCGATGGCGTAAGGCGCTGAAACGTCGAGCAGATGCCGACGCCAGGCGAGCAACCCCACCACGCCGCCGTTCATCATCATGAACACCGGGTTGGGAAACCCGTTGAGCAGGTTGTCCGCCATGTGCAGGACGAGACTGGTGGCGAACACGGCCGCGATGGCGATGCGCGGCTCCTTCCATCGTTTGGCGGGGATGAACCACATCAACGCCAGTGCCGGCACCAGCAACGTCGTGGTGAGCGCTGAAAGCCCGAACATGCCGTTCTGTCCCAACACGATGATCCACAGGCCATCGGTTGTGGAAATGTCCTCGCCGTTGTCATCCAGCACGCGCGAGCGATTCCAGCCACCCCAGCCGAACACCGGTTGCTCCAGCGCCCGCGCGCTGAGCAGATCCTCGTTGTGAAAGCGAAACGCCAACGACTGGGCACGCTCCTCGTCGAGGACCTGTTCAACGATGTCGACGACGGCCTCGCCGGACCACTCGCCGTACGATCGCACGCCCATGTAACCGACGATCAGCACCATCATGGCGAGCAGCGGCAACGCGGTGCGCAGGTACTTCGTCGTGAACAGAATGACGGTGCCCGCCAGCAGGAGCAGGGCGGCACCGGTTGCCTTGGAAAAAAGAGCGGTCAAGAACAACGGCACGACGAGAAAGCCGATGGGAATGCCTTCGAGCTTTCGGATGGCCCTGCTCGCCCAGATCCAAACGCCGGTCAGCGCTGCGACGGTCATCCACATGCCGACGGACAGCCCGCCGGGCATGAAGCCCATGGGGCGGTATCCGCCGTAGCGTTTCTGCATGCGGAACGTTGCGGGGAAGTAGCCGTAGATGTCGCCGTGCAGCGTGGGACTCATGCGTATTTCCCACCAGCACACGGGGATGTAGATGAGTCCGCCGAGGAACACGCCGATCGCCAGTTCCCGCATGCCTTCCAGGTCGTTGAAATAGACGCGGCCGATCAGATAGGGCAAACCCCACACGATGAACTGGCGGAACGATTCGCTCAATCCATCGTAGAGGCCCAGCTCGTTGTCCGGCGCAGCGTTGTAGAGGCTCGATGCCAAGGGCGCGATGAGCAGGAGCAGCACGGGCAGGTCGAGCCAGTGCGGTCGAAAGTTCATCAGCCGTGCGCGGTCGACCACGATCACCGCGAAGAGCACGGTCAGGCTCGTCACGGTGGCCTTGTCGAGGTTGGGGAAGCCTTTGAACTTGAAGTGCGCCGAGAGCGGTTCGCCGGAGATGGCGACCGGAAGAAACAGCCAGCCGAGAATGAAAGCCGCGAGCACCGCCCGCCGCGGCTTCAGCAGCACGAACATGTAGATCACCACCGGGATCCACGCCAGCAATACAAGTTTGGCAAGCGACATATCGGGGTGGCTTCTTCGTCTTCAAAAGGAACAACATCCGGTCCCGTCGGATCGCACCGTGCGATCCGCTAATCCAACCATGGCGCAAGCGATCGATTCAGGAATCGCTCGAGATCCTGAGTTGGTCCGGCGAATCGCTCCTGCAGCATGGCACGCGTCTGCGGCAGCATTGGCGCAAACTTCGCTTTGTGCTGGTCGGCGAGTCGGCGTCCCACAAGGGAACGACTGAGTGTGCGTGTGAGCGTCTGGTGCACACCTTTCCGCCACGATGAGGGCAAGGCGTTCGCCAGTTGCGCGACGCCAGGCCAGCGGCGCACCCGGCGCAACTGCTCGGAGATCCGCACCTTGGCGGTGGGGGCGCCCGCCTGGTTGGCGCGCACCTCGCCGTGCGTTTCCAGATCGCGCACCGGCAACCCCAGGAACGTCTGCGTTCGTCGAAGCGTGGCTGCCGGATCCGACTGCAACTCGTCAAGCGTCAGAAAGAGAAACTGTTCGCGGCGGAAGTAAATCAGGAAGCGTTCGATCTGACGCAGGTAAAGGCTTGCATCGATGATCTCCGGGTAAGCGTTGAGCGCTTCCTCGAAGGTCATGGTCACTTCGAGTCGCATCAGGTGGCCGTAGTGCGAATAGGCCCGTTCCACGGGATGGCGCATGAGGTAGATGAACCGGGCATCGGGGGTCACTTCGGCGATGCGTCGGGCGACATCACCGAAGTGGGGCCAGCGGGTGTAACACGTCGACGCTTCGAAGCGTTGTTGATTTGGCAGGGCGGCGGCGAACTGCTCGCGGTACCAGTCCAAACCCCGCGCGTACACCTCGGAACGGCTGAAGAAGCCCGGCTCCTTGTTGGGGCAGCCGAATACGTTCTCGTGACGGCACAGATATTCGTACAGGGTTGTTGTGCCCGCCTTCATCGCACCGATGATGAAGAAATCGGGCAAACCTTCGGTCGACCGTTCGGTCGTGAGTGCCTCAGTCATGTTGGTGGTCGAAACCGTCATGTCCCCATCCTGCTCGTGCAACGGGATGTGCGACACGGGTTCGCCGGACACCGGTCCGATTTGCCCGCGGCGCGACCCGCCCTCAGCTTGTCGCTCTCTTATGCAACTACCGTGCCGATGGTCTGATGTCGCGGATGGGGCGGGAGGCGTTACAGGGGGTGTTGTTCGAGCAGAACAATGCCGAACCCGATGACCGTTGCGGAAAGGGCAAACGCCGCGAGATCGAGCATCGGCAGCCACGCGCCGTAACGTCGGATGGACCAGACCACGACGGGGTAGTCGAGCAGTCGTGCCGCCGCGACGCCGATCAGAACCCCCGTTGTCCCCGCGATATGGAAGCCGATCACCATGCCGCCGATCAGCATGACGGCGCGAATCGCCTGCACGATGGTGGCGCGGAAGGAATCGCCGCGCGCCAAGGTGACGCGCTCAGCCGTCATCGTCACCACGGTGCCCACCGCGCCCATGGCGAGAATCTGCAACATCCATCCCGCCTCGGCGTAATCGGCGGGATAGACCAGTCGCACAAACGGTTGGCCCAGCACCGCCAACCCCCACAACGGTGGAAGCACCACCATCAACAGCAAGCCGCGCATCTGCAGTGTTCTGCTGCGAAACCGCTGGTGATCGGTCGATTCGGAGAGTCGGGCATACACCGGTAGGAGCACTTCGTGCGACAACTTTCGTAGAATCTGCACGAGCGATTCGCACAGCAGCACCGCGATCGCGAAGATGCCCGCCTCGCGTGTTGAAAAAAGTTTCCCCAAGACAGCTTTGTCGCCCACCATGAGAAAAAATTGCAAAGCGGTGCAGACAAATATCCATTTGCCGAACTGAAAGATCTGCCGTGCCGCCTGCGGGTCCCATGTGAACTGATTGCGATAGCCGGGGATCAGGAAGTAGCTCGCGGCGGTTTGAAACGCGATCTGAAAGATGCCGCCAGCCACAAACGCCCACACGCTGGGCCACATCCACGCCCACGCCACCATCAGGGCAACCCCGACGCTTTGACCGATCAGTTGTACCGCGACCTGTCGTCCGAACCGGACGTGTCGCGTGAGGGTGAGCGGCGCGGTGGATGCCAGACCGTACACCACCATGTTGATGCCGATCACCGGCAGCACCTGAACGAGTTGCGGCTCCTCATAGAAACGGGCGATGGGCCATGCGGTGGCGCAGATCGCCACCCAAAGGATGACGCCGCGCACCACCTGGATCGTCCATGCGGTGTTGAGGAATCTTTCCTGATCGCCTGCGGCGTTTGAGACGATGCTGCCGCGGATGCCCACATCGGAGAACATCTGCATGCCCTGCAGGACGATCGTGACGATGAGCATGAGTCCGAAGTGTTCGGGCAGCAGCAGTTGGGCGAGGATGATGTTGCTGGCGAATCGCAGCGCCTGTGTGGCGAGCATGCCGGCGACCACCCAAGCGGATGCGCGTACCGCGCGATGTTTGAGCGAGCCGCGTCCCAGCCGGATGGTGGATGCAGCGTGACCGTTGCCGGCTTTAAGCGGCGCATCGCCGGTGGGCCTCACCGGCGATGAGGTGTGGGCAAAGGGAGGCGGCACCGAGGCGGCGTCGGGATTGGGGCGGTGGTCCGCCGCGGCCGACGCCCGTTCGTCAGTTCGTTTCTCATCCATGGCACATCTGTCAGCACGCAGCCCCCGGTACGATGCTACCTCCCTGCAAGACCGGAGCCAGACGATTACAATTCCTTGCATGCGACTGACCCAGTTGGATCACGTGGCCCTGCATGTGCAGAATCTGGAAGCGAGTTGTCGCTTTTACCAGCGGGTGCTGTCGCTGGAGTCGCTACCTCGGCCAGACTTCGACTTTCCGGGGGCGTGGTTTCGGCTGGGGACATCGCAGGAGTTGCATCTGATTGCCGGCCGCGATCGCGAGGTGGTTTCATCGAACCGCGGCAATCACTATGCGTTGGAAGTGGATGATCTGGACGCCTGGGAGCGTCATCTGCGAGCGCACGACGCCGAATTCAAGGGGCCGTATCATCGGCCTGACGGCGCCAGACAGTTGTTTGTGACCGATCCGGATGGGCACATTGTCGAGTTGTGCCAGCGTTGACGGCCTGCCGGGGGGCGTTGGGGCGAAGCGAAATCTGTTCCTGCTATACTTAACCCGCTATGGCTACTAGAGTTGAGTCTGTGCCTGTTCCCTCACGCCGGCTGGCGTTGCCGGCCTGGGGTACGGGCGGGCTGGGCTTTGCGATTCTGCTGCTCATCGCGTTGCCTTGCATCGTGACGCTGCCGTGGTCGCTGGAGCGGTATGACATTCAGGATATGCGGCTCGATGCGGGCGGCGGGTTCGTTGATCCGATGCGGCCGCCGAGTGCCGCCGAGCCGCTGGGGACCGATAAGCTCGGCCGATCGCTGATGTGGCGGCTGCTTCTGGGCGGGGCGATCAGCCTGGGGATCGGGGCGTCGGCGGCATTGATCGCGGTGGTGATCGGTGTGACGTGGGGCGCGGTGGCGGGGTATGTCGGCGGACGGGTCGACGCCCTGATGATGCGCATTGTGGATGTGTTGTATGGATTGCCCTACATCCTGCTCGTCGTGCTGGTGAGCATCGCGCTGAACCCGTTCTTTGAATGGGTGGCGCAGGGCATCTTCGATCAGCGGGTGGCCAGCCAGGTCGCCCCCATTGTGACGCTGCTGGTGGCGATCGGTGGCGTGAGTTGGCTGACCATGGCGCGGGTGATTCGCGGGCAGGTGTTGAGCCTGCGGAATCAACCGTTTGTCGAGGCGGCACGCGCGTGCGGCACCGGACCCTTGCGGATCCTGGGCTCGCATCTGCTGCCCAACCTCGTCGGACCGATTGTGGTTTATACTACCCTGACCGTCCCGCAGGCGATCCTGCAGGAATCGTTCCTCAGCTTTCTGGGGATCGGCGTCAAGGAACCGTTGCCCAGTTGGGGCAATTTGGCATCGGAGGGGTTGGAAACGCTTCAGGGGATTGGTCAGGCCAGTTTCCAGATGCGCTGGTGGCTGCTGTGGTGGCCATGCCTCGCGCTGGGATTGACGCTGATGTCCCTTAACTTCCTGGGTGACGCGCTGCGCACCCGCATGGACCCGCGGCGACTCAAGCGTTGAATCGCCGCTATTGCACGGCCTGAGGCGCACGATCAGAACGATTCGGCACCTTGCAGAAGGTTCACTCGATGGAAAACCGATTCGGCCTTAAGGATCTGTTCATCTTCGTCCTGCTGATCGGCATCGCCCTGAGCATCTGGATTTCGATGCTGCAGCGCGATCGGCAACTGAAGCTCTTCAAGCAGTTTCAGTCGGAGGTGAGCAACCAGACCGAGCAGATCAACTGGATTCGCAATCAGTTGTCGTCCGGCGTGGTGCCGGTGCCTGGCCCCGGCGCGAACGCGGCGGACGGGGGGACATCTGAATCGTCCACGGCAATGCCGCTGTTCCCGGACCTGGTCAAAGCGCGTCAGCAACCCGACTTTGCGGAGGGCGATGCGCTGGTGTGGCCGCTGCCGGTGGCGCTGAAGAAGCTGACGCCGTTCATCAGCTCCGACGTGTACCAGCGGTGGGTTGAAGGTTTCGTGATGCAGTCGCTGGCGAGCTACAACGCCGGCACGGGTGAGTGGGAAGGGGTGGTGGCCGAGTCGTGGACCGAGTCGCCCGACGGGTTGACCTACACCTTCAAGCTTCGTCGGGGCGTGCGCTTTTCCGATGGTTCGCCGCTCACCGCGAAGGATGTGGTGTTCACCTACAACTGGGTGATGAACCCGAAGGTGGATGCGCCGCGATCCCGTGCGTACTTCGATCGCATTCAGGAAGTGCGGGCCGAGGACGACTACACGGTCGTCTTCCAGATGCGCGAGCCTTACTTCATGGGCTTTGTGACGGTCGCGGGCATGGAGATTCTGTCCGAGAAATATTACAGCCAGTTCACCCCCGAGGAGTTCAGCGAGCTTCCCGGGCTGCTGTTTGGCAGTGGGCCCTATCGTCTTGAAGGCGACCTGCGTGACTGGAAGCCGGGCTCGGGACGCATTCAACTCGTTCGCAACTCGCAGTATTGGGCGCCGAGGCCTGGGCTGGATCGCATCATCTTCACCGAGATCACCGATGAGACGGCCCGCCAGACGGCGTTGGGGAACGGCGAGGTCGACATGCTCGCCGCCACGCCGCAGCAGTACCTGAGCATGCGTGACAGCCCGAGTGTGCTTGAACGCAACAACATGCACGTGTATGACGCGATCAACGGCGGATACCGATACATCGGGTGGAACCAGATGCGCAACGGCGCGCCGACGCGTTTCGCCGATGTGCGCGTGCGACAGGCAATGTCCTACCTCATCGACCGCAACGTGATCGCCGACCGCATCATGGTCGGGCTTGCCAAGCCAGCCACCGGTCCGTTTCACCCGTTGGGCAGTCAGGCGGACCCGTCCATTGAGCCGTATCCCTACGATCTGGAAAAAGGCAAGGCCCTGCTGGCGGAGGCGGGGTACATGGATCGCAACGGCGACGGCATCATCGAAAACGCATCGGGCGAGCCGTTCCGCTTCACGCTGACCTATCCCAGCGGCAACCCAAGCACGCAGGAGATGGTGACCTATGTGCGCGATGCGCTGGCGCGGGCAGGCATTGCCGTCAACCTCGACCCGGGCGACTGGACCATCATTCAGCAGCGACTGACCGACCGCGGCTTTGATGCGATCACGCTGGGCTGGGGGGCGGGTTGGGTGGAAAGCGACGTGTTTCAGATGTTCCACTCGAGCCAGATTGCCGATGGCGGCGACAACTCGATCCACTACGTCAGCGAGCGATTCGACGAACTGGTGACCAAGGCACGCGTGACGATGGATCCGCAGAAGCGTCAGGAACTGTGGCGCGAGGTGCACCGGGTCCTGCACGAGGAACAGCCTTACGCGTTCCTGACCACGACCAAGTCGGTTGTCTTCATCGACAAGCGTTTCAAGAACGTGCGCATCCTGCCGACGGGCATTGTCGATACGGTGATGGAGTGGTACGTGCCTGCCGACCAGCAGAAGCGTAACCGCTGATTCCACGGTGTCCGTTCCCCGCGTCCGTCCCGGATCCATATGCTCAACTACATCCTCCGACGCTTGCTTCTGATGATTCCCACGCTCATCGGCGTCACGATGGTCGTGTTCTTCATCATTGCGTTGTCGCCCGGCGGATTCGGCGGTGCCGCGCTCAACGAGATGGGGTCGCAGATGGCGGGCGAAGAGGCACGCCGCATCCGGCAGGAGTTCATGCGACGATACGGCCTCGATCAGCCGGCGATCGTGCAATACGGCCGCTGGATCAACCAGATCTCCCCGATCGGCTTTCGCATGTCCACGGAGTTGCGACTGACGGACGAGCAGCGTGACGAGGCCGAGGCCATCCTGCGAGCGAGCGGTTTCGAGTGGCGCGAAGCGAACATGCGCAACGCGCTGAATCTGATCGAAAGCATCGTTTTTTATGCGAACCTCCCCATGGAGGATGTCGCCTCGCAGTTGGCGGCGGCGATGAACGATCCGTTGTCCGGATTGGAAATGTTCTCCCTGGTGGATGCCACGGTCGATGACGAGTTCCACGCCCGACTGGTCGATCTTCAAGCACGTGCGCCGCGCCTGGCGGGCGATGCATTTCTGGACCGGTTGGGATACGAGGCACTGGGGCGCAGCCGCATCGTGTTCACCGAGTTGCACGTCAAGACGCCCGACCTGGGGCGATCGTTGCGCGGGCGCTCGGTGTATGAGATGCTCTCCGAGACGCTGCCCATCACGCTGCTGCTGAACCTGATCACCCTGCCGCTGATTTATGCGGTGGCGATTGTCACGGGCATCTATGCGGCAAGACACCGCGGCAAACTGATCGACGTGGGCAGCGGCGTGATTCTCATGGCGCTGTGGTCGATCCCCACGATCTCGGCGGGCGTGCTGGCGATCGGCTTCCTCGCCAACGCCGAGTTCATCCGTCTGTTCCCCACCCACGGGTTGGTGAGCCTCGATGCGGAGACGATGACGTTCCTGCCGTCGTTTACCGAATCGGGCTGGGAACGCGGCTGGCTGCTGGACACGGTCTGGCATCTGATTCTGCCGGTGATCTGTCTGACGTATGGCGGGTTTGCCGTGCTGTCGAAGCTGATGCGCGGCTCGGTGCTGGACAATCTGTCGCTCGACTACGTTCGCACCGCCCGCGCCAAGGGCGTGTCGGACAACGATGTGTTGTGGCGGCATGTGTTCCGCAACAGCCTGCTTCCGCTGATCACGGTGGCGGCCAACATTCTGCCCGCGCTGCTGGTGGGCTCGGTCATTGTCGAGCGGATCTTCAGTATTCAGGGCATGGGCAACCTGACCGTCGAATCGGCGTTTCTCAAGGATCGCGAGGTGATCATGGCGACAACGCTGCTGGCGTCGATCCTGACGCTGGGCAGTCAGATTCTTCGCGATGTGTGTTATGCGATTGCGGATCCGCGTGTAAGTTATGAGTGAACCTTCCGCCACTTCGTTACCAGAGAGCGTCGCGCGACCGAAGCCTTCGGTGCCGGTCAAGACGTTTGCGCAGCGCGTCGGTGAAGAGGTGCTGGCGCGGTGGGGGGCGCGCGTCGGTCTGACGTGGATCGGCATCGTGGCGCTGCTGGCGATCTTCGCGCCGTTCATCGCCAATTCGCATCCGTACGTCATGCGCGACTCGGAGGGCAATCTCTCCAGCCCGCTTCTGCAATGGCTTTCCCCTGTTGATGTGCTGCTGCTGCTGGGGTTCTTTTTCACGATTATCGCCGTCGCCGTGCTGCGACGACAGCGTTTGTCCCATCGACTGGTCGCGGCCGTGTGGCTCTCGGCGGCGGTGGCGCCCGCGCTGTTTCATGCCGTGTTCCTGCAGGACTGGCATCTGGGAATCTACGGTACGGGGCGGGGCGTGCTGCTGACGGTGCTGATCATCATCGCGCTGCCCTGGCTGCGCATCATGATCATCCCGCTCACCGCGCGTTTCTGGTCGCTGCCGTTCAAGGCGGGGTTGATCGCGCTGGGCGTTGCGATCACGATCGTGTTTGTGATCTACCCCGTGTTGCCGCCGCGCATTCACAACCAACTGTCATACCGCGAGCGCATCGCGATGGGCGAGATCAGCGATGTCCGTTTCGCGCCGATTCCGTTTGGTCCGACGGACGCGATGGGCGATCTGCCCGATACGCGATCACTGGCGCCGGGGTGGTACCCGCGTGACCCCAACGCCCCGGACCTTTCCGATTCGGAGCGTCGTCGCATCGCCCTGACGCTGGAGCGCGAGGAACCGCTGCCCAAGGAGTACCGGCAGGCAGAGGGCGAAAGTTACTACAGCCGTGTGTACATTCTGGGCACGACGCCTTCGGGGTATGACCTGGCGAGTCGCATGATTCACGCTTGCCGCATCGCGTTGGCGATCGGCTTCATCGCCACGGGGATCGCGGTGTTCATCGGCATCGTCGTGGGGGCGTTGCTGGGTTATTTCTCAGGATGGGTGGATCTCATCGGGTTGCGCATTGTCGAGATCATCGCCGCCATCCCCACCATCTTCCTGCTCATTGCGATTGTCGCGTTCTATGGCCGCAACCTTTATCTGATGATGGTCATCATCGGGCTGACGGGTTGGGTGGGCTATGCGCTGTTTGTGCGTGCCGAGTTCCTGCGGCTGCGCAAGCAGGACTTTGTGCAGGCGGCGATTGCGTGCGGATTGCCGCTGCGATCGGTGCTGTTCCGACACATGTTGCCCAACGGCGTCGCACCGGTGCTGGTGCAGGCGAGCTTCGGCGTGGCGTCGGCGATCCTGACCGAGGCGACGCTCAGCTTCCTCGGCCTGGGGCTCGTCGATGAGCCGAGCTGGGGTCAACTGCTGAACCAGGCACGCGAAGGCGGCAAGTTTTTCTGGTGGATCGCGCTGTATCCGACGCTGGCCATCTTCCTGACGGTGTATGCGTATAACCTTGTCGGCGAGGCGATGCGTGACGCCATTGACCCGCACATGAAGAAAGCCGCTCAGCTTTGATGCCGCGTTGCGGGTGAGGCTGATGCAGGGCTGTGATGATTATGAGCAACCAAGAACAACCGCTGCTGAAGATCGATCGACTTGCCGTGAGCTTTCCGTCCGAGCGGGGCCGGGTGCGGGCGGTGAATGGAGTGTCGTATTCCATTTACCCGCGGCAGACGCTGGCGGTGGTGGGGGAGTCGGGCTGCGGCAAGTCGGTGACGGCGATGTCGGCGCTTCGGCTGGTGCCCACGCCCCCGGGGCGTTACGACGCGGGGCACATCTGGTGGGCCGGCGATGAAGGCGCGCCGCCTCAGGATCTGCTGAAGCTGAGCGAGCGGCAGATGCGGTCGATCCGCGGCAACAAGATCGCCATGATCTTTCAGGAGCCGATGACCAGCCTTAACCCCGTCTACACCATCGGCGAGCAGATTCTCGAAGCGATTCTGCTGCACCAGAAGGTGAATCGCCGCCAGGCGCTGGAGATCGCCGAACGCTCGCTGGCGGATGTGGGCATCGCAGCACCGGCGGCACGGTTGAAAGAGTACCCGCACCAGCTTTCGGGCGGCATGCGGCAGCGTGTCATGATCGCCATGGCGCTGGCGTGTCAGCCGCGACTGCTGCTGGCGGACGAGCCGACGACCGCACTCGACGTGACCATTCAGGCGCAGATCCTCGAACTGCTGCGCGACCTGCAGCACCGGCACAACATGTCCATCGTGCTCATCACACACGACCTTGGCGTGGTGGCGGAGAACGCGGACGTGGTGGCGGTGATGTATGCCGGCCGCGTGGTGGAGTATGGCTCGGTGTACGATGTGTTCAGCGAGCCGCTGCATCCGTACACGCGCGGGTTGTTCGCCTCGATGCCGGTGCTCGGCGCGCAGCGCACCCGGCTGGAGACGATCCCGGGCAACGTGCCCAATCCGACCAACTTCCCCACGGGCTGCCCGTTCCACCCGCGATGCGCCGCCACGCGCGAGCAGGCCGCCAAGGCGCCCGCCGATCAGGTCGTGCAACTGACGATCCATCAGGAAGGCGATTCCACGCAGCACCGGATCATGAAGGACTGCACGGAGAAGGACCCGCCGCTGCTGGAGGTGCGTCCGAACCACTGGGCGGCCTGCTGGTACACGCCCGGCTACAGTGAAGGCAAAGCGACCACGCCCGACCTGAACTTCCGTCGCGAAAGCGTGCCCGAAGATTCCGTGACGTGACATCGTTGCCGTGAATCAGCAGGGCATTTGCAACCATGTGCGGCGACACGCGCGTGTTCAATCGCCGCGCTCAGGATTGGTACGTTGTTCAACGATCTTTTCATCAACAAGGTCTTTTCCGACCCGTTCTATTTCTTCGCCGTCGTCCTGACGGTGGTGATCAGCATCGTGCTGCACGAGCTGGCGCACGGGTGGGCGGCGATTCGGCATGGCGACCACACGCCGATCCATCAGAACCGCATGACGGGCAATCCGCTCGTTCACATGGGGCCGTTCTCGATCATGGCGTTGATGATCGTGGGCATTGCCTGGGGGCAGATGCCGGTGGACCCGACACGGCTGCGCGGGAAATACGCCGAGGCGATTGTCGCCGCCGCCGGCCCCGCGACGAATCTCGTGCTGTCACTGGTGGCGCTCACGGCGTTGTCGTTGTGGCTGCGGTTTGAGGGGTGGGATGCGTCGGATGACGTACACGTCAACGCGGGCAAGTTCCTTTTCATCTTCGGCTCGACCAACGCCATGCTGTGCGTGTTCAACCTCTTTCCCGTGCCGCCGCTCGACGGCTCGCACATCCTCGCCAACTTCAGTCGGCCCTACGGCCAACTGATCAGCGATCCATCCAAGCAGCCGATGTTCATCATGGCGTTTGTGGTGATGTTCGCGATTGCGGGGCCGCTGTTCGACAAGGTGCTGGAGTGGTCGGTCGAGTTTGTACTGCGCGTCAGCGACAACCCGTTGATGATCGCGCCGTTCTTCGCCCGGCTGTTTGGTTGACGGTCAGAGAGCGGAGTGACCGGAGACGGGGGCGAACGCCGCTCGATTCATTTCAACGCGGGGTCGGTCATGCCCAGCGCCTCAAACGCCTGAATGCGCAGGATGCAGGCATCGCAGCGGGTACAGGGTTGGCCGTGCGGCCCCGGGTCGTAGCAACTGTGGGTGAGGCTGTAGTCCACGCCCAATTGCAGCCCGCGCTCGATGATCTGCACCTTGGGCAGATCGATCAGCGGCGTGTGAATGGTGAGCTTGTGTCCTTCGACGCCGGCGCGTGTCGCCAGATTGGCCATCTTTTCGAAGGCCTTGATGAACGCGGGCCGGCAGTCGGGATAGCCCGAGTAATCCACCGCGTTGACGCCGATGAAGATGTCGGCCGCCTCCATGACCTCCGCCAGCGCCAGCGCATACGACAGAAAGATGGTGTTGCGTGCCGGCACGTAGGTGACGGGGATGTCCTCCTCCATCTCCGCCGCGTTACGATCCTTGGGCACATCGATATCGCTGGTGAGCGCCGACCCGCCGAAGGTTCGCAGGTCGATCGTTGCCCAGCGGTGCGACACCACGCCGATGGATTCCGCCACCTGTCGTGCGGCGTCCAGTTCCACGCGATGCCGCTGGCCGTAGTCGAAGCTCAGCGCATGGCAGGCAAAGCCTTCGTCTCGTGCGATGGCAAGTGTCGTCGCGCTGTCCAGGCCGCCTGACAGCAGCACGATGGCGGGAGGTTGCGTGGGGTTGGTTTCCAATGTTCCGGGTCCATCCGTGGATCGACACGGTCGATCCGTTATGCATCATCCGCCGAACCGCATCGGCGGGGGTTATTCATCCTCGTCCTTCTCATCCTCTTCCAGTGGCTTGGCCTCGGAAGGGGAGATGATCACCACCGTGCTCGCGACCAGGTCGCCCAGACGCTGACGAAACGGGCCGAACAGCGGGATCAACAGCAGCGGCGTGAACAGCAGATCCGCCGCCTTGAAAAGGTTGCGCAGCACCACCGACCACATCCGGGGCGGCTGACCGCGCAAATCCGTCACCACGATGCCGAACACCATCTTGCCCGGCGTCCGCGCGGTGAAGAGTTCAAAGGGCAGCGTCACCAGCACGAAGATGCCGATCGTCGTCAACGCGGGATAGATGCGGGTGAACTCGCCCGGGCTGCTGCCGAGCAGGGGCCAGAACTGCACGATCTGTCCCATCGTGACATCGTGGACATAGGAGGCGACGACGATGCCCGGGAGGATGTCGATTCCCGCCGCCAGCAGTCGCCGCGTCAACTCCGCCACCCGCACGCCTTCGGGAAGCGCCACTTTGTTCTGTTCCGGATCACGCCGCCAGAACAGCAGCATCACCAGAATCAGCGCCAGCGGCAGCAGCAACGCCAGCACCCAGTTCATCACCTGCTCGACCATCGGCGTGCGCGCTTCGACCAGCGGGGTTGGCTCCAACACCACCTGTCCCGTCAAATCCATCTGCATCCAGCGCGTCGCCCCCTCCGGGTCACGCACGATCAGCGCCGCCGTCTGCCCCCAGCCCACAAGCGCCGAACTCGACCCGTCGACCGCCTCCATTCCCATCACGCCGATGCGTGCCTGTGCCTGCGGACGCAGCACCAACAGTTCGATTTCCACACGCCCGCTGGTCGGCCGCCGTCGCGGGATGACGATCTGCCCCTCCACCACGATCGGCTGCATCAGCCCCGCGTGAGGCGCATCGTGGACACGCTTGCGCCACCCATCGGCCGTCGGCTCGTACACCCAAAGCTCATCGCGCCCACCCGTGCGAACCGCGGAGATGAGCCACGGCGCATCGTCCCGCGCATGACGCAGCACGATAAAGTTGCGGCCCTCGGCCATCCAATCGTCGGGCAACGCTCGCCGAACCCACCGGTCGCCCTCGAGTCGGACCAGCCGATCCACAGGGAAACGCGGCGGTGACGTCGGCTCCACGGCATCGCTGCCACCATCGCCACTGTCGCCCGCCGGCGCATCCGTTGCCGGTGAACCCGTCGCATCGATCCGCTCGAGCGTCATCGGGTTGTCCACCCGCACCAGCGCCCAGAGCGTTCGCCCCGCCTGCAGCGATCGAACGTCCGTACCCTCCGGCAGTTGGGCGTTGCGCTTCATTTCAGCGCGGGGGCCGACGACCGGGTCGTCGGTGAGCCGGAAGCTCTGCACCGTGTTGTCCTCGAACACCAGCCAGAGCCAGCCGTCGCCCGCCGCGACGCCGTGCGTCCTCACGGCGCCGTTGTACTGTCCCTTGACGGAGCCGAACGGCCGCGCCACTTCGGGCGGATCGTTGCGCAACCGCTCGTAGAGGGTGAACTGTCGCGCATCGATCTGCTGCACGAGAATCCACAGCCGCTCGTTGTCGCTCGCCGCCCCCAGCCGTTCCGCCGCCGACACCGCCGCCGTCCCCAGCGAAAGGAGCAGCGAACAACCAACAAACGCCAGCAGCAACCGGCGCAACCATGGGAGCCTGACATTCATGGCGACAAGGTAACGCAAGCCCCTTGCCAACGCCAAGCTGTCGACGCCCTGCGTTGCACAATCGCGGCACGCCTTCGCACGACCTTCCAAGGTTCCTCCCCGTCATCCGCTCCACGCTACAATGCCCGCCATGCTGCGATACCGGCTCATCTTCGGCCCGATCATGATTCTCGCGCTGGCGGGCATGTTTTACCTCGATGAATGGCTGGGCCAGCTCCCGATCCGCGGCCAACTGATGCAATCGCTCTTTCCGGGTCGTAACTATCTGCCCGCCGGGATCATCATGCTCGTGCTCTTCCTCACGCTCATCGCTTTCGGAGCGCGCGAGCTCACCGCCATCTTCCGCGCCAAGAACATTCCCGCCCAGTCGGGCATGGTCGCGCTCGCCGGATTGGTCGGTTGTGCCATGATTTACATCATCCCGCACAATCTCGACGCCACCACCGCCATGGCCGTGCTCGCCACCCTTGTCGTGGGCATCTTCCTTGTCACGCTGGTGCGGTACAGCTATCTCGGGCGCATCGAAGGTGCCGTCGCCGTGGCGGCCGTCACGATGTTCGCCCTCATCTATATGGGGTTGCTGCCGGGCTTTTATCTCGCGATCCGCCGGTGGCACAGCGCCTGGATCGTCGCCGCCATCATCCTCACCACCAAGAGCTGCGACATCGGCGCGTACTTCACCGGCAAGGCCATCGGCAGGCACAAGCTCATCGTCTGGCTCAGCCCCGGCAAAACCTGGGAAGGGCTCATCGGCGGCATCCTCTTCAGCGGGCTTGTCGCCCTGGGGCTCGCGGCGCTGCTCAACCACTTCCAGCTCGCCGGCCACTACGCCTTCCCCGAGCCCAACGCCACCGCCCGCACCTTCATCCACAAACCCTACCCGCTGCCCGCCGCCGCCGTCGCCGGCGTCTTCATCGGACTCATCGGGCAGTTTGGCGACCTCACCGCAAGCCTCTTCAAACGAGACGCCGGTATCAAGGACTCCGGATCCTCCATTCCCGGCTACGGCGGGCTCCTCGACGTCGTCGATTCCCCCATCGTCGTTGCCCCCTTCGCTTACTGGATCCTCGCCCTTGCCCGATGAGCGTGCCACGCTGCGGCTCGGCGGGGTCCGCACCGGGAATGGGACGTTCTGCGAAGTGTCGGGGCAGTGGTTATAATGCGGCGCTGATGGGGCGTCGCAGGACGCGGACGCTCAGCGGGCATTGTGTCGCCTACCACCGGATTGCGCCATTATGAGTTGGATTGAAAATCGGTTTGAAGAGGGACTGATCGTCACGAGTCTGGATTGGGCGATCAACTGGGCCCGCAAGAGCAGCCTGTGGCCGATGACTTTCGGTCTGGCGTGCTGTGCGATCGAGATGATGGCCGTGGGTGCCAGCCGCTTCGATCTGGACCGCTTCGGCGCTGGCGCGTTCCGTGCCACCCCCCGGCAGGCGGACCTCATGATCGTCGCCGGAACCGTCACCTACAAGATGGCCTCCCGCGTGAAACGACTCTACAACCAGATGCCCGACCCCAAGTACGTCATCGCCATGGGGGCCTGCACCGTCGGCGGCGGACCTTACTTCAAGTACGGCTACCACGTTGTCAAGGGCGTGGACATGGTCGTTCCCGTCGACGTCTATGTTCCGGGCTGCCCGCCGCGACCCGAAACCCTCATCGAAGGCATCATGCGTCTGCAGGACAAGATCACCAACCAGACCATCGGCCTGCCCAAGGGCGCCAAACGCGCCGCCAAGCAGTACGACATGCCCGTGCCGACCCCGGCGGTGGTGTGATCGAGCGATTGCCGCGATTCTGACCGTGGCCGGTCGATGCGTCATGTGATCTCAGCGGTTTCTGCGACGTTCCGCCCGACGTTTTTCCACTTCCATCATCAGCGTGCCGTTGCGCGCGGCGCGGTTGCGGTTGCGCTGTTCGATCCATGCCTTGGGGAAACTTGGCAGGAGCGCGAGGATCAGCAGGCCACATACGACGATGACACGCTGTCCCAGTTCAACGGCATCGTGGTCCGATGCGAAGTAGAAGATGTAGGCAAGCAGCGCCGTCAGAGACAGAGCCCGCCACACGTTGGCGGTCCAGCGCCACCACCGCGGCATCGTTGCGTCAAAGAGCGGGTCATTCACCTTGCGGGTCATCGGTTCCATGATCCTTCATCGGGCCAAAGTGAAGCGACACCGCTTCCTCCGTGTCGTCGTCATCGAGTGAGCGCTGGCGCAACTGCGACCGCAGTTCGAAGCTGCCGTCGGCGTGTTCGGTGAGGGTGAAGGGGCCGCGGCCGTGCGGGTCGGCGATGGCGTTGAAGGCGTCGCGGCCGTGACGGCGCAGGGCGATCCCCGCTTCGAGCATGCGCCAGCGCGTCGCGGCGACAACACGAGCGCGATGCGAGGCGAGAATCATCTCGCCGTTGCCGGTGATCCAGCGTTCGATCGGATTGGTGCTTCGCGTGCCGTGTTCCTGCAGCGCCACCAGACGTTTCTCCATCGTGTCCAGCGGCAGCGTCTGCGCATCCCACCAGGCGCGCAGCAACGGCTGGGCTTCGCGCATCAGACGCTGCCACGCCTGCGGATCATGCCTTGCCATGCGAAGGCACTCGCGGACCGTCGGCCCGTCGGCACCGGGGCTCGACAGCATCGCATCGACGAACGTCGCATCCGCTTCGCCGAGTTGTCGCAGGATCAGGTTGGTGTATCGCGCCTCCCGATCAAGCACGCGACGCATGGCGGGAAGCGGTCGAAGCCGACGCATCGCCTCGGCGAGATGGTCCAGGGCTGCATCATCGAACGCGACAAGTTCCATCGCCAGGTACTCGATGATGTTCTGTTCGACCGACAGATCGACGAGCAGATGAATGAGGTAGCCATCGTCCGCCACCTGCCGCGCCACAGCCATCGCGGTGACCAGGTCATCGATGCCACGGTTCACCTCGCCATCGGCGAAGGCGGCAAAGGCGCGGAGCTGGGCGGTGCGCATGAAACGGCGCGGCGTGATGAGCAGTTCAAAATCCTCCCCGATGCGGGCGATCTCCGGCAGACGGCACCGTTCATGCGACAACCCTTCGCGCAACAGGGCCATGACCGGCTCCGTCCCCGCGATCGCCGCGCGCTCCGCATCGCCAAGCTGTCGCGGCGGGAAGATCGTGAACACCTCGGGATGCTGTTCATCCAACTCCAACAGGATCGCATCGGCCTTCAGGTAAAGCGCAACGACTTCATCGACTGGCGGCGCGGGGGCGGGCTCATCCTCCGCCCACGCAACGGCCAATGCGACCGACAGCACGGCGAGGAACAACATGGAAGGTGCTGGCGCGAACATCGAGCCCTCCGGTCAACGGCGGTACCGCCATGGTACCGAATCGCGTTGGCGAACCGGCCCATCCGAACCGTATCGCCCGCATCAGGGACAACGCGGCACGGCCCGGGCACTTGCGGAAACCGCGCCAAACAACCTTGATAATGTCAGGCGTTCGGATAAAATTTGGTATCCGGTCGCCGGACCGATCATTATTGACGGGATTGACAGAATCGACGGGATGATGGCTAACGACCCCATCCAAAGAACCACTCACCACTCACCACTCACCAGCGCACAAACCCGCGAGGTCAGAGGTCAGAGGTCAGTACCAATCGCCAATCCGCATCCCCCCAGGCCCCAGGTCCTTCCCCAAATGTCGTGTTTGTCGTGGGGGTGACATCGCCAAAAAACGCTGGAAGGCATGTCGTGGGAATGATTTATGAGAAATGTCATGGAGGTGGCCCATGGGGGGGGGGTGACATTGTCGCGGATGGTCGCAGCGAGACAGCGAACAGGAGGAACCGCCCTTTGAAATCGATCGCCTGTGTTGGCAGGACAGAGCCATCGTCGACACCGGGACGGCGCGGCGGAGCAGTGAAGCGCTTCCACGGGATGTGGGCGCACGCACCGCAGAGATCGGCTGAGCCGGGACGGTTGGTGGCGATGGTTGGCCGGGTTACTTGGTCGTGGAGAGCGGCTGTTCCGCTTCCTCGGGGAGCCAGCGCGTGCTGATCTGTTCACGCGGGATGTTCGGCTTGGCGTGGCGCACGGCGGCGGCAACCAGGCCCATGAACATCGAGCTGGGATTCAGCGGACGGCTGGAGAGTTCCGGGTGGAACTGAGCGCCGATGAAGAACGGATGCTGCGTGGTGGGCAGCTCCAGAATCTGCATGATCGGCTGCTCGGGATGGCGGCCGGAGAAAATCAGCCCCGCCTGCTCCAGTCGTTCGATGTAGCGCGGGTCGACTTCGTAACGATGACGGAAGCGACGCCGCACCGTGAAAGGAGCGTTCGACGACTTATGGGTTCTGTTTTCCTCGGCGAAAAGGAATGCCGCCAGCGAACCGGGCGTGATGAGCACATCCTTGCCGCCCAGCCGCATGTTCCCGCCGAGCCCCTCGATCTTCTTCTGCTCGGGCAGGATGTCGATGACGGGGTGGCGCGGCGTCGGGTCGAACTCGGTGCTCGCGGCTTCGGCGAGGTCGCAGACGTTGCGGGCGTATTCGACGACCGCCATCTGGAAGCCCAGACAGATGCCCAGGTACGGCAGGCGGTTGAGTCGGCAGTACCGCACGCAGGCGATCTTGCCTTCCGTGCCACGCGCGCCGAACCCGCCGGGCACGATCACCGCATCGAGCCCCTGCAGCCGATCGTGCGCTTCGGCATCTTCCCTGCCGGGCGCGAAGCTGGTGGTGTCGATCCAGCGGATGTCCAGATCGACCGACAGATGCGCCCCGGCATGCTCCAGCGCCTTGTCGATGGAGGCATAGGCATCGCGAAGGGCCGCGTACTTGCCGGTGATGCCGACGGTGACGCGATGCTTGCGCGTGCCGGTGAGCTTGTCGACGAAAACGTGCCACGCCCGGCGGGCGCGGTCCTCGTGCACCGGATCGACCCGGTCGTGCAGGTCGAGGATGCTCATGACCTGCTGATCCAGGGCCGCGTCGTGCATCGCATCGGGGATCTGGTAGATCGAGGGCCGATCGTGCATCGAAAAGACGCGTTTCAGCGGCACGTTGGAGAACATCGCGATCTTCTGCTTGGCGGAGTCGGTGACCTCGTTCTTGGCGCGGCAGGCGACGATGTGCGGCTGAACGCCCGCTTCCATGAGCTTCTTGAGGCCGAGCTGCGCCGCCTTGGATTTCTGCTCGCCCAGCGCCGGCGGTTCAATGATGTAGGTGAGGGCGACGAAGCAGCAACTGTCTTCGCCCTCTTCGAAGGCGAGCTCGCGCAGGGCTTCGATGTAGAAGCCGTTTTCGTAGTCGCCCGCGGTGCCGCCGACTTCGATGAAGACGACGTCGGCGTTCTGGCGCATGGCGAGTTGGCGGAGTTTGAACTTCACCTCGCCGGTGACGTGGGGGATCATCTGGACATCGCGGCCGAGATAACCGCCGTGCCGTTCCTTCTCGAGCACATCGCGGAAGATCTGGCCGGAGGTCATGAAGTTGTCGCCGGTGAGGTCCTGGTCGAGCATGCGCTCGTAGGTGCCCAGGTCCATGTCGGTTTCCATGCCGTCGTCCAGGACGAACACCTCGCCGTGCCGGTAGGGGTTGAGCGTGCCGGAGTCGATGTTGAGGTAGCCCTCCATCTTGACGGGGGCGACGGTCAGGCCCTTGTCCTTGATCAGCTTGGCGAGGGAGGAGGAGAAGATGCCCTTGCCCAGTCCCGACATGACGGTGCCGATGACGGCGACGTACTTGTGTCGACCGCGCTGATAGCCGGGGGGAATCGGATTGAAGAACTCGGTTTCGTGGCTGGTGTGCCCGGCCTCGGCGAGGAGATCGTGCACGTCGGACGAACTGACATGGTCATTTTCAGTGGGCATGTCTTACCGTACCGCGCCCGGCGGGTGGTTTCAAGTTGCCCGCACCATGTGGATGAATCGCGGCAAAACACCCGTGGTTCGCTGAAGCGACCACGCCGGGGGGGAAGGCGCAGGCGGGCGACCATGCTACTGCTGCGGCTTCCCGTTCACATCGGCACGGGTGACCGGCACGTTGTTCAGGACGATCGGCTTGCCCCAGATTTCGGTGATGGTGCTGATGCGGTCGACGTATTCGGCGTTCGGCGTGAGCGTGACAGTTGCGGTGCGGATGTCGTCGGCCGGCGCGGGAATTGTGGCGGATCGGCTGGAACCGCTGCTGCGGGTGCTGACGCGGCCATCTTCCTGTATCCGCTGGAGCCAGTAACCGCCCAGTGCGTGCGTCGCATCGCCGAGCGTCACGGCGACGTCGAAGCTCAGGGGCACGTTGACGGTCCCGCATTTCAGCTTCAGCGTCACCTTGCGGTCCTCGCCGGCACGCTGGAGCACCAGCGATTCGATGGTGATCGCGGCGGTCGGATCGAGTGCACCGTCATCGACCTGCGATACGAGTTGGGCATCGTCGGGGTGAACCGTGAAGGGAAGTGCGATCTGCCGCGGCCAGGTATGGAACGGACGGGGCCAATCGGCGGGTGGTGTTATGTCGTTCAGCCCTGCCGCGAGCTTCGTATCGATGAAGGCGTTGTGCGTCTTGACGAGAAGAGTGTGTTTACCCGGCTCAAGCGGGCCACGCAGCGTTATATTCAAGCCATGCCGCCACGCGTTGGGGATCTCATGCTCGACGGGTTGACCGTTGAGTGTGACGGACTCTGCGGCGTTGAACAGCCGATAAGGCAGCGGCGGATCCCACCCTTGGTTCCATTGGATGTTGAAGGAGATATAAGAGTCGCTTTGCCGCGCACGCGGGACGGATTCGGCTCGCAACGGGCCGTGGTACGCTTCGAGGAAGCGTTTGGCCTGATCATCGGACATCATCTTTGCCGCGTGGACCTGTTTGAAGAATTCGTTTTGCCAGGACATGCGGCCCTGCCAGCCCGACGAATGCGCGGCGATGTGTTTGATGGCGTCGTCGATGAGTATCTGCGCTTCGGCGGGCGGCAACGTGCCGGCGGCGAGGCGTCTTTCCAACTCCTGCCACGCCCATGGCTGGTCGAACGATGCAATGGCGGCCTTGCGCACCTCGACGATGGTCATGGAACGCAGCGATTGCGGCGAAACCACACCCTGCTGGACCTGAGCCCGCTGACGGTATGTGTTGTAGCCTGCGAATCCACCGATGATGATGCCGGGGCTGAGAAGGATCAGCAGTGCGATTGCCATGAGGGACCAACGGCAACTGGCGCGGGCGAATACGACCGCGCGGCGGCGCGACAGATCCGCACCGCATTCGGGGCAGTGCGGCGTCGACTCCGGAATGAGGTTGCGCAAATCATACCGACATCGTCGACACGTCGGGGCCGACCATGTCTGTCGTCCACGCAACGCGATGAAAAAGATTACCGATACCGCGAGAAGCACCGGCAGGTAGAAAATCGCCCCGAACACCCAATTGATGTCCATGATGCCCCCATCTTAGAGATGCCACCCGATTGTCCCGTGCCCGATTGTAACCACTTGTCGGACGCGTGTGAGATCAAAGCTGGTGGTTCGCTGGAGCGACCACGCCGGGAGGGGGGCGTTGTTCAGCGTTCGGTGAGGGTGGTGGTGGCGGGCGTGGTGGTGGTGTGGTTGAGGTTGCCGGCGGTTCGGGCGGCGTCGACGAGGTTGCTGGCGGCGACGCCGAGGATGAGGGCGGTGACGGCGGCGATGGCTGCGCCGACCTGTCGGGCGGGGGCGGCGATGGGTTGGGCGGCTTCCTTGCCGTCGCCGAAGAACGCGGCGGCGGCGATGCGGAGGTAGTAGACCGCAGAGATCGCGCTGTTCATGACCGCGATGACGACCAGGACGATGGCGGCGGTGGCGCCGTCGGTGCCGGTGATCGCCGTGCCGAAGAGGTAGATCTTGCCGATGAAGCCGACCATGGGCGGCAGGCCGATGAGCGAAAGAACGCTCAGGAGCAGGATCGCGCCGAGGGCGGGTTGACGTCGTGCGAGGCCGGAAATGTCGTTGTAGGTTTGCGCTTCGCGGCCGTTCTTCTGGAGACAGCCGAGCACGGCGAAGGCGCTGATGGTCGCCAGTCCGTAAGCGACGAGGTAGAAGAGGACGGCGCCGGCGGCGCTGCCGAGCTTTCCGCCGGTGTAGGCGACGCCGGCGATGAGCGGCACGAGCATGTAACCGGAGTGCGAAACGGAGCTGTAGGCGAGGACGCGTTTGACGTTCTGCTGGAGGAGTCCCAGGACGTTGCCGAGGGTCATGGTCGCGGCGGCCATGATCCAGATAAGCCAGAAAAGAGCGGGAGGCAGTTGTCCGTCGGTTGCGCCGGTGACGGGCAGAAGCGCCAGGAGCAGCAGGATGGCGACGAAGCCGGAGGTCTTGGGCACGAAAGCGAGGAAGGCGGAGACGGCGACGTTGGCACCCTGGTAGACGTCGGCGACGTAGGCGTGCATGGGTGCGGCGGCGATCTTGAAGGCGATGCCGAGGATCGCCAGCGCGAAGCCGGCCACGAGCATGGGGTGGAGCGTGCCGGTGTTGGCGTACTGGTCGGCGACGATGTCGCGGATGGCGGCGAACTCGGTCACGCCGGTTGCGCCGTAGATGAGCGTGAAGCCGTAAAGGAAGACGGCTGCCGCCATCGCGCCGAGGAAGAAGTACTTGACGGCGGCTTCCTGCGCTTCAATGCGGTCGCGACTTGTGGCGACCATAATGTAGCCGGGCAGGCTGGTGAGTTCGAGTGCGAGGAAGAGCCAGACGAGGTCGCTGGCGCCGGCGGTGAGCATGACGCCGGTGATACTGAAGAGGAAGAAGGCGTAGAACTCGCCGCGCATGGTGTTGGCGGGTTCGAAGCCGCGTCCGGCGGCTTGTTCGTCGTCGACGGCACGGGTGGCGCGCAACTGATCGGGCACGCCGGCCACGATGGCGAGCAGCAGCAGCCCCACCGCGATGGTGGCGAACTTGACGTAGTCGACGATCGCGCCGAGGAGTTCGCCGGCTGGCCAGGCGACGGTGACCAGGGCGGCGATGACAAGCGTCACGCCGGCGATCCAGGGCGTGGCGCGCCGGGTGGCGACGTTGGGCGACAGGCCCAGCAGCATCGTCGCGCATGCGCCGAGGAGGATGGTGATTTCAGGCCACAATGTCGTGAGTCGTTCAGTCATCGCGACGCCTCCCGTGCGGCGATGCCATCGAGGGCAACGGCTGAGGTTTGGGCGAGGTTGGCGTCAGTCGTTGCACGCGCGGCGATCACTTCCTGCACCGGCGCGATGATGCCGGCGATCGGCTGCTCCAGACTCCGCAAAACGGGGGTGGGGTACAACCCCAGCACAAGGCACGCCACGGCAAGCGGGATGAGTGTGGCGATCTCACGACCGTTGAGGTCGGCAACGCGATGGGCGTGGCCGTGATGGTGGTTGGTGTCGTTGTCGTCGTGGTGCGCCTGGGGATATTTGAGTGGTCCCCAAACGACTTTGCCCACCATGTAGAGGATGTAGATCGCGCCGAAGATCATGCCGAAGCCGGCGCTGACGGCGTAAGCGGGGCCGAGCACCTCGGTGGCGGTGAATGCGCCGAGCAGTGTGAGGAACTCGCTGACGAAGCCGTTGAGTCCGGGCAGTGCGACGCTGGCGAAGCAGAAGAAGACCATGAAGAAGGCCCAGATGGGCATGGCCCGCGCCAGGCCGTTGAGCTGGCGCATCTCACGGGTATGGAAACGTTCGTAGATCATGCCGATGCACAGGAACAGCGCCCCGGTGGAGAGGCCGTGGTTGATCATGTACATGATCGACCCGCCGACGCCGATGGTGTTGAGCGCGAAGAGCCCCAGGACGCAGAATCCCAGGTGGGAGACGGAGGAGTAGGCGATGAGCTTTTTGATGTCCTTCTGCACCCAGCAGATGAGTGCGGTGTAGAGCACGCCGATGACGGCGAAGACGCCGATATAGGGCGCGAAGGCGACGACGGCGTCGGGGGTCATGGGCAGCGCGAACCGCAGCAGGCCGTAGGTTCCGAGTTTGAGCAGGACGCCTGCGAGGATGACGGATCCGGCGGTGGGGGCCTCGGTGTGCGCCAGGGGCAGCCATGTGTGGACGGGGAAGATGGGCACCTTGACGGCAAAGCCGGCGAGCAGCGTCGCGAGCACCCAGCCCTGTTGGGTGGGCGACATCTGACGGGCGGCGGCGTACAGGTCGGCGATGTTGAAGGTCCATGCGCCGCCCGCCAGTTGCGAGGCGAACCAGGCGACGTAGATCAGGCCGGCGAAGGTGAGCATCGAGCCGGTAAAGGTGTAGAGGAAGAACACCCTTGCCGCCCGCAGCCGCTGCTTGGAGCCGAAGATGCCGATCAGGAAGTAGAGCGGCACGAGGGTGAACTCGAAGCAGATGTAGAAGAAGATGATGTCGGTGGCGACGAAGGTGCCGATCATGGCGGCTTCGAGGACGAGCAGCCACATGAAGAATTCGCGGTGTCGACCGGCCACCTCGCCCGACAGCGCGGTGAACGATCCGAGGATGACCAGCGGGGTGAGGAACGTGGTGAGCAGGACGAGCCACAGCGAGATGCTGTCGACGCCGTAGCTGAAGTTGAGCCCGAACGTCTGGACCCAGTTGATGCCTCCGACGAAGTTGGCGGCGGCGGGGTCATGCCATGTGAAGGCGAAGGCGGCCTGCAGGGAGACGAGGAACGTCGCCACCGCACCGATGAGGGCGATGAGCCGCGTGTTGCGCTGGTCGTCCAGCGCCGGCGCCGGCAACAGCAGCAACAGCCCGAAGGCCAGCGGAACCAGAAGCATGAGCGGAATCAGCATATCGGCGTTCTTTTAGCCACGGATGAACACGGATGGACACGGATTGAGACTGTTTTCACCACGAATAACACGGATTGCACGGATGGGCGTCGGGAAGCTGATTGCTCTGCTTTTTCCTTTTCATCCGTGTTATTCGTGTCATCCGTGGTCAACGCGTTTCTTATCTGTGTTGATCGGCGTTCATCCGCGGTAAAAATCCTTTCACAACAACAGCAGGAGGATGACCCCGAGGGCGGCTGCGCCGGCGGCCATGCCCAGGCCGTAGCCCTGAAGTCGGCCGGTTTGCGCCGGCTGGATGGCGCGTCCGGCGAGGCCGGGGATCATGCCCACGAGGTTGACCAGTCCGTCCACGATGAGCGCGTCGATGGCGAAGAAGATTTCGCCCGCCAGGCGCAACGGCCGAACGATCGCCGCGTCGTACACTTCGTCGATGTAGAACTTGTTCTCAAGCAGCCGCACCAGACCGGTCATGCGCGCGGCGGCGCGATCGGCAGCGGGGCGGTTGAACAGGTGGAAATAGGCGGCGATGGCGATGCCCAGAAGGGCGATGCCCGCGCTGATGAACATCATCACCTGATGCGTGTGCACTTGGTAGTGATGCGGCGCGACCGCGGCCGTCGAAGCGCCGATCATTCGTTCGATCCACCCACCGAACGCACCGGCGAACACCGCGCCTACCGCCAGCACGACCAGCGGGCCGTTCATCAGCCACGGCATTTCGTGCGGCTCGTGCGCGTGATGGCCGGCGGCAGGGGCGTGGTGCGGCTGCTCGGCTGCGATCTGCTCGGCATCGCCCGGCGTGTGCAGGGCAAGGTCATCGACTTCTTCGTGATGGTGCTCATCGCCCATTTCGTAATGGGTGGGGCCCATGAAGACGCGGAACCAGAGGCGGAACGTGTAGTACGCCGTGAGAAGGGCGGTGACCAAACCGACGATGGCGAGGATGATGAAAAGCGGCTTGCTCTCGTTGATGCCCTTGTCGAGCACCTCGCTGAGGATCATGTCCTTGCTGAAGAATCCGGCGAAGAAGGGGAAGCCCGCCAGCGCGAGGCATCCCAGCAGCATGAGGCCACCGGTGATGGGCATTTTGGTTCGCAGGCCGCTGATCTTGCGCAGATCGAGTTGGCCCGCCAGCGCGTGCATCACCGAGCCGGCTGTGAGGAAGAGCAGCGCTTTGAAGAAGGCGTGGGTGAACAGGTGGAAGACGCCGCCCACGGTGGAGACCGCACCGACACCCAGGAACATGTACCCGAGCTGCGAGACGGTGGAGTAGGCGAAGACGCGTTTGAGGTCGTACTGGCACAGGGCGATGAGCGCGGCGAACAGGGCGGTTGCCGCGCCGATGGTTGCGACGGTGGGCAGTGCGTAGGGCGACAGCTCGAAGATGGGCAGCAGCCGTGCGATCATGTAGACGCCGGCGGTGACCATGGTGGCGGCGTGGATGAGCGCCGACACGGGCGTGGGGCCTTCCATGGCGTCAGGCAGCCAGACGTAGAGCGGGATCTGGGCACTCTTGCCGAACGCGCCGAGCATCAGCAGGAAGGGGATGGCGAGCAGGTAACCCTGTGGCGCAGCCTGTGCGGCGGCGTAGGCGACGGCGGCATCACCGGTGAGGTTGGCAGCGGCCGAACCACCCGGGAGCAGTGCCTGAGCCGCGGGAATGAACGTGGCGTACTCGACCGAGCCGAAGGTCAGCCAGATGAGAAAGATGCCGATGGCGAAGCCCAGGTCGCCGATGCGGTTGACGATGAACGCTTTCTTCGCCGCCGCGACGGCGCTGGGTTTGTCGTAGTAGTAGCCGATGAGCAGGTAGGAGCAGACGCCCACGCCTTCCCAGCCGAGGTAGAGCAGCACGAGGTTGTCCGCCAGGACCAGCGCGGTCATGGCGAAGATGAAGAGGCTGACCGCCGCGAAAAAGCGGGCGTACCCGCGATCGCCCTTCATGTAGCCCGAGCCGTAGATCGCCACCAGCGTGCCGATGCCGGTGACGACGAAGAGCATGACGATGGTGAGGGCGTCGATGTAGTAGCTGAAGTTGGCGGAGAAGTCGCCGATGTTGATCCAGTTGAAGCTGTGGACCACGGCACCGCTGCCGTAGTCACTCGTGCTGACGATGACGCTGAGCAGGAAGGCGATGGCGATGGACGCGATGGCGATCGGCGCGGCAAACCCGCGCCACGCTTTTTTCGTGCAGCAGACACCGCACAGCACAGCGGCAAGAGCGGGAAACCAGGGGATGAAGTGGACTGCGTTCATAGTCGTTCAAAGTTCAAAGTTCAACGTTCAAAGTTTTCACTTCGCTCTCGAACCTCAAACCGCGTTTCGGCCTTTCAACTTTGCACTTTGAATTGCACAATGCATGTTTACCCGCTCATGCTCGACCATGCATCGGCATCGAGCGTGCGTTTACGGCGGAACAGCAGCACGACCAGCCCCAGCGCCAGCGCGGCCTCGGCGGCGGCGATGGTCAGGACGAAGATGATAAACGTCTGCCCCGTCACGTGCAGGTGGTACCGACTGAACGCCGCGAGCGACACCACCACGCCCTGAAACATCATTTCCGTGCACAGGAACATGACGATGAGGTTCCGTCGGGTGAGGAACCCGATCACGCCCAGCACGAACAGCACCGAGCCGGTGAGCAGAAAGTGAGCTAGGGTGAAATCGTCAAGCGGCGCCATCGCTAAGCCAATCCACATTCAAAAAGGTTGCCAATCCGCATGTCGCAATCCGCAACGGTCAAACCCCCACTCGGCCACCGCTTTGGCCCTGCGTTTGAGGCTCGTCGGGGCCCGGTTCGTGGCGGGTGTCGACCGTCGCGCCGCTCGGGTCGGGGGGCGCTCGGCCGGTGTCCGCTTCCTCCTCGACGCGCATGCGGGCAATCACCACCGCGCCGACCAGCGACACCAGAAGGATCACGCCCGCCAGTTCGATGCCCAGGGGGTGGCTCTGGAAGAGGTCGACGCCGACCGTTTCCACGTTGTCCAGATGGGCGGCGCGAACCGCCTGGGCGGCTGCTTCCGCCGGGGGCACATCGGCCGGTGCGTTGGCGGCGGGACGGCGGGTGAGCACGTCCGACAGCAATGCCGCCTCGTGCGCCTCGAAGGTGTCGGCGGCGGGTGCGGGCAATCCCGGAGTGAAGCTGACTGTCAGCAGGACCGCCAGAAGGACGAACCCCGCGGCGATGGCCGCCACCGGCTCGCGGGCGTTTCGATCATAAGCGGGCGACTCGTCCTGATCGGCGGCGTCACCCGTCTGGGCGGCGAGCATGATGACGAAGACGTAGGTCACCAGGATCGCCCCGCCGTAGATGATCACCATCGCCACCGCCATAAAGGCGGCTTCGAGCAGCAGAAAGAGTCCGGCCGAGGCGAGTACGACCAGCACGAACCAGAGGGCGGAATAGACCGGTCGGGGGTGGGTGATGACGCGGGCGGCCGAGCCGATCGCCAGTGCGCTGAAGATGTAGTAGTAAGGAAGCGCCCCGCCGGGCAAGCCGGTGTTGGGCAGCGCGGTGGCGGCGAACCAGAGCCACAGCCCACCGAGGCTCATGGCACCGAGAAGGGCACCGAAAGCCCGGGGGTTGAATCCCTGGCGCGGCATCATCAGGTAGAGTGATACCGCCCCGACGACGGACGCGATGTACAAGGCCCAGGTCATATGCAGCGTGTGGTAGCGTGCTCTCATCAAGCGGCCGAAATCGGCAGCGGCTGTACCGGTCACCGGCTTCGGCGCCGCCGCTGCACGACGCAGGCCAACGGCGGCTGGCAAGCATAGAGACAGCCCGACACGATTGCAAGATTGCTGCCCGAAACGCGCCCGGATCGACCGTTTTGGGGACAAATGGCCGTGCAACGGGGGCTATGGCCGCCAGGCGGGTCGCGCGCCGTCCGAGGTCGATTGTCGAAGCACTCGGGGCGCGAGACGGTAGGATGGTGCCATGCGCTGTTGGCAGTGCGGGTATGAACTTTGGAATCTCACGGGGAAGTCTTGCCCGGAGTGCGGCGATGGTGTGGATGTGCGGCGGTACGCCTTCGAAGCCGGGGCGGTGGCGTTCGGCTGCCCCGGTTGTGGGCACCGGCACGCGGGCGAGGGGGAGCACGGCCTCCCCAGCGACGAGGCGACGATGACCTGTGCGGGGTGCGGCCGGACGATCGAGGTGGCGTACATGTCCGTCATCCCGCTGCGCGATGGGGCGTGGGGGACCAGTCGCTTCCTCACCCCGTGGGAGGAGCGGAACCTGGGGCTGGTGCGAGCCCTCTGGGAGACGGCGGCGATGGTTGTGAGCAAGCCGTTGGAACTCGTCCGCTGCTTCGACGCCCCGGTCGCGAAATCCGCACGGCACCACCCGCAGTTCTTTTATGTGTACCTCATCCTTGGAACGGTGGGGGTACAGTGGCTGGTTGTCGTGGTCGCCATGATTCTTTCGGGCGAGGTTGAATGGGCAATCCCATTCGCCGTCGCCTATCTGCCCGTGGCAGGGGGGTTGTCGATCGTCCTTGCCGTCGTCGGGTCGGTGGCGGCGATGCTCGCCACCCTCATCTGCCAATTGAATATTTCGTGGGACAACTATCACCGGACGCACCGCTGCATTTTCTACAGCCAGGCGACAATGTTGATGTGCCTGCTGCCCATTTCGGGTGTCATCTTTTTCCCCGTTGCGCAGGTGCTGGCGTGGACCACCTGCACGCGCATGCTCGCACGGGTGCACGGCATCGGCTACGTGCGTGCGGCGATCGCTGCGGCACTGTTGCCGGCAATAATAGGCATTTCGCTCGCTGAACTGGGCATGAGTTCAATCATGTAAACGCGACGAGCGATGCCCATTGAAGGGGCCATCGGCTTTCATCCTTGCTGCGGCGTGTTTGCTGTGGCTGGCCGTCACTCAATGACGGCAGCGGTGCAGGCTCAGCAGCGCCATCGCGGTGCCGTATTGCTGGTGGTAGTCGTAGAGGGGGTAGTCCCACCAGGAGCCGTCCTTCTCCTGCAATGCGAGGATGATCGACGCTTCGTGGTCCTGAAAATAGCGGCGTTCCTCGGCGGGCAGTTCCTCAATGCACATCGCGGCGTAAAGGTGCCCGTAATAGAAGAAGTAACCCGAGATGGCGTACCACGACTCGTGCGGAACGGGCTTCTTGCGCGCGATGTCGAACCAGCCGTTCTTGGCGAAGAGCCAGTCCAGCCAGACCTTCACCACCTCGTCGGTGATCTCCTCATCGCCCCACATGCGCAGCGCCAGGTTGCACACCTGTGACCGACCGAGGCTGCCTTCAGGGCGGTTGATGTCGCGCATGGGCGCGGCTTTGAGGTATTCGCCGTACAGGTAGGTGAAGTCGGGCTTCTGCTGCCGTTTGATCGAGTCGATGGCGCGCTTGACCATCGGCTCGGGCGAGTCAATGCCGATGTCCCGCGCCTCGGCGAGGGCGACGAGCACGGTGGCGGCGGTGAAGGACAATGAACTGGCGCCGGGGCGCTGGCTACCGGTGCGAAAGTCGTAATAACCCCACCCGCCATCGACCGATTCATACTTGCCCAGTTCGCCGATCTGGTGGCGGATCAGATCGTCGATGCGCTGGATGCGTTCGGCGTCATCGGGGAAGCGGGCACGCATGCGCACCAGCGCCTGGATGCCATAGGCATGCGCCCAGACGTTGTAGAGCACATCGGCGGACGAACGTTTGACCCTGGGCAACTGCTCAAACAGGTGTTCCTCGGCCTTGTCGAGTGCGGCGATCACCTCGGGGCGGGTGTCCTGCACATCGAGAATCGCCCAGATGCCAAGGGCGGTGGTTGCCAGACGGTAACCGTCGTGGGCTCCGGGCACGGGGGCGTAGATGTTCAGCCCCTTGGTGCGAAGCGCGGATCCCCACGAGCCATTGGGATTCTGGGAGGTGATGAGGAAATCGACGCCGCGACGGATCGCATCTTCGATGTCGCTGGGATCGGGTGGCGTGACCGGGTCGGGCTTGGGCGCATCCTTAAGGAAGCGCATCGGATCGGGCGCGGCGGTTGCCTCACCCTGCTCCGCCGCGGGCTGGGACGGCGCATCGTCCCCCCACGCGGGAAGCCCCGTTGTCAGCGCTGCCGCCACGATTGCCATCATGCACCACCATCGAGGCATGGGTCACCCTTTCCCTGTCTTGTGTGGTGTCAGGGCTTCTTGAGGAGGATCTCTTCGCCGGTCTTGAGGCCGGTGAGGATCTCAAGCTGATTGCCCGCAGCTTTGCCGACCGTGACGACGCGCCGTTCCGAACCGTCGTTCGTCTTGACGTAGACCACCCGCTCGTCCTTTTCCTTGAAGACGGCGGAAGCGGGGGCGATCACCGCGGCGGTGTTCTCGTACGGGATCACCTTCAGTGTGCAGGCCATGCCCGGCAGCACCTGATCACCCGCTTCGTTGCCCTCGACGGCGACGACCGCTTCAAAGTTGCCCGGCGAGGTGGGCACGTTGGCCACGCTCAGGATGCTGCCATTGAACGTCACATCGGGGTACGCGGCCGCCTTCACGGTGACACGCGTGCCCGGCTTCACGTGACGGATCTGTGTCTCGGGGATGTCGATGCGCACCTGCAGCGGACGCGGCTGCACGATCGTCATGAACACCTCGTTGGGGCTGATCGCGCCGTTGGGACGCAGCTTCTGCGCCATTTGGCCGGCGGCTGCGAAACGACCGCGTTCCGCACGACCGTAGTACACCAGCCCGTCGATCGGTGCGACGATGTCCATCATCAGCCGATCCTTGCGCAGGTTCTCGCGACGCTGTGCCGCCTTCTCATGCTCACGCTGCGTCTTGGCAAAGCCAAGTTCCTTCAGTTGCAACTGAATCGGCAGCGTCGCCACCGCGTGATTCCGCTGAAGCTGCTGACGCTCGTCGTCAGTTTTGACCTGTTCAATGCGACGCGGCAGGCCGATGTTCAGCGTGGTGTCCGCTTCGATGCGCGTTCGTTCCAGCGTGTACTCGGCGCGTTCCACCGCGGCACGCTGGCGCTTGATGATCATCTCCTCGGTTTCTTCGACGAGCTCATCAGCCTTGTACATCTTTTCGAGCTGTTCGAGCTCTTCCCGGGCATAGGCGAGCGAGTGCTCCGCGCCACGCACGTTCAGCTCCACGCCCCTGCGCGTCAAAGGCAGTTCGATCTCCTCAAAACGCTTGCGGTCCTCGGCACTGAACGCGGCCCGGCGCTCGGCGTTCTGCAGATCCATCGGGATCGTCTGCTTCGCCAGCGCGAATTCATACTCCGCCTGCTGCAGGCTCAGCGTGGCGATCGCCGCTTCCGTTTCGGAGTCACGCAGCGCCTCATCGATCTTCGTGGTGTCGAGCTTGACCAGCGTCTGGCCCGCCTTCACCTGCGTGCCCGGCGCCACCGCTTCCAGCACGCTCAGTTCCTTCCATACCTCGGGTCGCAGGACCAGCTCGACCATCTGCTCGCTTTCGAAGTGGCCCGACACCTCGAACTCCACGGCGACGCGACCGGTCTTCACCCGGTGTGTCGTGGCTTCCGGAGCCGTCTCGGTTTCGGCGGCTTTTTCCGGGGCTGCCTCGGGTGCATCGGCGGGGGCGGCCGCCGGCTTGTCCTCGGTCGCGGAGGCGACCTGTGCCGCGTTCTGACTTGCGCAGGCGCCGATGAACGGCAAACCCGCGACACAAAGCGCCAACCCCGTGAAACGCAAACGTGTCAACATCAGTCGACTCCAAAGGTGAGTGAACGGCGATGCGTAATTCTGTGCAATGGCCCCGTGCTGCTGTCACAACACGGGGCCTCATTCGTGTCAAAGTCCCTTGACTTCCCAGCCCTTGCGGTATTCGCGACGCAGGTACTGGTTCGCTTCGGGGAGGTTGGTGACCTTCAGGTTTTTGGCGTCCCACTGCAGCGTCTTGCCGGGGAAGCGGTTGGCGACGTTGCCCAACTGCACTGCCTCGGACAGCGGACCGGCGTAGCCGAAGTGCGAGCCGGTCTTGCCCTTGCCCAGGCAGGCATCGACGAAGCTGAAGTAGTGGTCGACGTGCTCAAGCCGCGGGCGTTCGTAGTTGGTGAACTTTTCCTGCGGGTAGAGCTGCGGCCCGCCGACGTGCGGCAGCACCATCTGCCCCTCGGTGCCGATGATGAGCGAGCCCGCGCCGGGCAGGTCGCGTCCCTCGGGCAACTGCGCCAGTTCGCGGGGCGGTCGCTTGCCGCCGTCGTACCACGTGACGGGCAGTTCCTTGCCTTCGGTCATGTCGTTGCCGGGGAAGATGTAGCGGACGATCTCCCACTCCGGCCAGCTTTCGTCGTACACGTGCGGCGCTTCGACGGTCACGCTGATCGGCGCGCCGGGCTGCAGGGCGGTGAACGGCGGATCGAAGATGTGGCAACCGAAGTCGCCCAGCCCGCCGCCGCCGAAATCCTTCCACCCGCGCCACTTGAACGGGGCGTACACATCATGCTTGTACGGTCGCATCGGCGCGACGCCGACCCACAAATCCCAGTCCAGGTGCGCCGGCACCGGATCTTCGCCGGCCGGACGGTTCACCGGCTGAGGCCAACTGCCGCCCGGTGCACCGACCCACGAGTGGAACTCACGAATCTTGCCGATGGCGCCGTCACGCAGCATCTGCACCGCCATGCGGTAGGCGATGTGCGAGTGAATCTGGTTGCCCATCTGCGTGACCAGTTCAGGTTTGGCCACAGCCGCCTGACCCACCTGACGCGCCTCGTACACCGTCTGGCAGAGCGGCTTCTGACAATAGACGTGCTTGCCCATGTTGAGCGCCGTCATCGTGATCGGCGCGTGCATGTGGTCGGGGGTGGCGATGTTGATCGAGTCGATGCGGTCGCCTTCGTTGGCCAGCAGTTCGCGCCAGTCCTGGTAAGCGCGGACGTCGGGGAAGCGCTGCTTGACGGCATTGAGTGTGTTCTTGTCGACATCGGCGATGGCGATGAGCTGAAAGCGGTCGTGCCGCAGGAACGAGTTGAGGTCGCTGCCGCCCATGCCACCGACGCCGATGGATGCGTGGTTGAGCTTGCCGTTGGCGGGGTTGGCCAGGGTCAGCCGTGGCGAAAAGAAGGGCACCGCCAGGCCGCCCGCCGCCATATGTTTAAGGAACGCTCGTCGCGTCGATTGTTTCTTCACCGGTTCACTCCTAAACGTCTTGGATTCGGTGGGCGATCCGCCGTGGATCCCCCGCCTCGGGAGAGTCATTTCGCCGATTGTACCACCATGTTCGGGACGCACCATCGGCCCGCCATCAATGCGGCAGCCGGCCGGGATTTCCGCACCGACCAGCCGCTCGGGCATTTGACGGCCTCCTTTCACGCCACGCCGGCCTTCCACCGGAAACTTCCATTTGACATCACGCCGATCCGTGGCATACTTGCCTTGCATGAAGACCTTCTTTTTTGCGTTTGGCTATTGGTTTGGCGGGCCGACGGCCGCGCTGGGGTCTTCGTAAGCACGAATGGTTCGAACTCGTGAAGAAGAAGCGACCCTGACGCGGCAAGCGTGAGGGTTTTTTTACGTTCATCATCAACCCAAGGGGCGGATCAAGCCCGGCCGGATCACCAGGAGAGCACCGCATGATCGTTGTCATGGAAGCCAGCGCCTCGGAGAAGGATGTCGAGCACGTCTGTCAACTGGTGCGTGAGATGGGGCTGCGCGATCACGTGATCGTCGGCACCGACCTCACCGTCGTGGCGGTCATCGGCGACGACCGCAAGAAGGACAAGGGCATGCTTGAACAGGCATCCGGCGTCGATCGCGTCGTGCCCATCCTCGCGCCCTACAAAATTGCGGCCCGAGAGCACAAGAAGGAGCGAACCCGCGTGAAGCTCAACGACCTGTGCACCATCGGAGGCAGGCAGGTGGCGGTGATCGCCGGTCCCTGCAGTGTGGAAAACGAAGAGCAGATTCTTACGACCGCCCGTGCCGTGAAGGCTGCCGGGGCGACGGCGCTGCGCGGCGGGGCGTTCAAGCCGCGCACCAACCCCTACGCGTTCCAGGGGCTCGGCGAGGAGGGTTTGAAGCTGCTCGCCGCCGCCCGCGAGGAAACCGGGTTGGCGGTGGTCACCGAAGTCGTGACGCCCAGCGAGGTGGACCTGGTCAGCCGATATGCCGACTGTTTGCAGATCGGCACGCGCAACTGTCAGAACTTCAAGCTGCTCGATGCCGCCGGCCGTCAGCCCAAACCCGTTCTGCTCAAGCGCGGCATGGCAATGACGATCGATGAATACCTTCAGGCTGCCGAGTACATCCTCGCGGCAGGCAATCCCAACGTGATTCTCTGCGAGCGCGGCATTCGCACCTTCGAGGATCACACCCGCAACACGCTGAGCCTGTCCGCCGTGCCGGAACTGCACTTCCGCTCGCACCTGCCTGTCGTGGTGGATCCTTCCCAGGGGACGGGCCATGCCCGGCTGGTGCCCGACATGTGCAAGGCCGCGGTGGCATGCGGGGCGGACGGCCTGATTGTTGAGGTGCACACCGACCCTGAGCACGCGATGACCGATGGCGCTCAGTCGATCACGCCGCAGGTGCTCAGCGACATGATGGCGGTGCTCGGTCGCATCGCCGCCGCCGTCGATCGCGAGTGCGGGGTCGAGGCGGATGTTGAGGTGTGATCGAGTCGCCGATGAACGCTGATGAAACGATGGGATGTTTTGATCATGCGTTCGTTCGTTTCCGCTTTGCCTCTGCGCCTTTCGTGGTGAACTCAACGGTCAGAAAGGATCATGAATGCAGCAGCTCGTGATTACGGCCATCGGCGCTGATCGCCCGGGATTGATCGATCAGCTCACGCAGTACCTGTACGAAGCCGGCGCTAACCTCGCCGACTCGCGCATGGTCAATCTGCGTGGCCAGTTCACGTTCATGGCACTCGTTGAAGCGGAGGATGGCCCCGCCTCCGCGATCAGCCAGAACGTGCAGGACATTGCACGCTCGATCGGCCTGACCGTGTCCATTACGCCGCTCACGCCCGTACCGGAGCGTCCCGATGGTGGGCTCGGCTTCCGTCTCCGCGCTTATGCGCTGGACCAGCCCGGCATCGCCCACCGCATCGCCAACGTCCTGCACCGGCATCAGGTCAATATCGAGGAACTCAAAACCCACCTGTCCCCCGGCCCCTACGCCGGCAAACCACGTTTCTCCATCGAACTGCTCATGACGCTTCCCCCTGATGTCGCCGTCCGAACCGTTCGCGACGACCTGACCAAACTCGGCGACACCCTGAACTGCGACATCGACATCGAACCGGCGTGATTGCAGCGACACCCCGCTCTGACGAAAAGTGGCTTAAAGACCGGTGTCGTCGAGGCTTGGAACGAGGAATGGCAGAGGCAGGGGGGGAGAGGCCACGGGGCGTGACGACGGTGAATGGTGGAAGGATTGCCCTTTGCGGCACGGAGGGGCGATCGGTCATACAATGGCGGTCTGGCTGTACATCCGTTGGTTTTCGAGCCCGAGGGGCTCATTGTCGTGAATGGATTCAAGCATGCTCCGTACCCCGTTTTACAAGTTCCACGTTGAGAATGGCGCCAAGTTTGTCGATTTCTTCGGCTGGGAGATGCCGATCCACTACGGCTCGATCATCGACGAGCACAAACAGGTGCGCGAGAGCGGCGGCATCTTCGATGTGTCGCACATGGGCCGACTGAAGATTTCCGGTCGACACGCGCGACGGTTGCTGGAACGCGTGCTCACCCGCCGGGTCAGCGACATGAAGGAAGGCACCTGCCGATACAGCCTGGTCTGCAATGAGCAGGGCGGCGTGCTGGACGATGTGCTGGTATACCGCTTTGACGATCACTGGCTGCTGGTGGTCAACGCGTCCAACCGGGAGAAGATTGTCAACCACCTCAACGCCAGCGTGGGCGATCTGGTGGTGAAGATTGACGACCAGACGATGTCGACGGCGATGGTGGCGGTGCAGGGGCCGAACGTGATGGAGATGATCGGCAACTTCTCGCGTGAGGTGCCGACGCTCAAGCGGTACGCGTTTTGCGTGAAGAATCTGCTGATTCTGAAGATGACGATCAGCCGCACGGGATACACGGGAGAGGATGGCGTGGAGGTGATGCTCGGCGCGACGATGGCACCTAAGGCGGTGCAGTTGCTCCTGAAGAAGGGCGACAACGGCATCTCCGTGAAGCCCGCTGGGCTGGGCGCTCGCGACACGCTTCGCATGGAAGCGGGCATGCCGTTGTACGGCCACGAACTGGATGAACAGACCGATCCGCTGAGCGCGGGACTTGGCTTTGCGGTGAACCTGGACAAGGACCAGGATGAGAACGGCGAAGCGTTCATCGGTCAGGAGGCGTTGAAGAAGATCGCCGCGTCGGGCCCGCCGAAGAAGCTGATTGGTTTGAAGCTTTCGGGTCGTCGGACGCCGCGGCAGGGGATGACGGTGCACAAGGGCGATCAGGCGATCGGCTCGGTGACGAGCGGTTGCCTGTCGCCGACGCTGGGTTATCCGATTGCGATGGCGTACGTTCAGCCGGACACGGCCGAGGTGGGCGACACGCTGGCGATCAACATCGGCAGCGCCCGGGTGGAAGCCGAGGTGGTGAAGCTGCCTTTCTACAAGCGGCAGGGCTAAAATAGCCACAGATGAGAATGGACACGACTCCGATGAAGTGAGAAGCGAAGCACTTGTCGATGTGGGCGACACACCGCGTGGCGATCAGGCCGAGCGGCGGTGTGCTGCGGTGTCTGTCCGTCTTCAACTCATCCTGTGACTGAACTCTATGGAACAAGGTAAACGCAATCTCCTGACCGTCCATCGCGAACGCGCGGTGCTGGCGGGTTGTCTGCTGCCCGGGTACAACGGGGATCCGCACGATCCCTTGGGTGAACTTCGCGCGCTGGCGGATTCGGCGGGGGCGGTGGTGGTCGATGAACTGCTGCAGAACCGCCAGACGCCGGATCCCGGCACGCTGATGGGCAAGGGCAAGCTGGAAGAGCTCGCGGCGATGGTGAAAGCCCGCGATGCCGACGTGGTGATCTTCGAGAACGATCTGTCGCCTTCTCAGATCGGCAACATTGAAGAGATCATCGGCTGCAAGGTGCTGGACCGCAGCGAGCTGATTCTCGATATCTTCGCCGCCCGGGCGCGGACGCACGAGGCTCGTCTGCAGGTGGAGCTGGCGCAACTGGAATACACGTATCCGCGGTTGCGGGCGATGTGGTCGCACCTGGAGCGTATCGTTGGCGGTTCACCCACGGGGATTGGCACGCGCGGCCCGGGTGAACAGCAGTTGGAAATCGACCGCCGCATCGTTCAGCGGAAGAAGGCGGAGCTCAAGCGCGAGATCGCCGCGATTCAGAAGCGCAAGGAGCGCGAGGTCGCGCTGCGCAACAAGGACTTTTTCACCGTCGGCCTGGTGGGCTACACCAACGCGGGCAAGAGCACGCTTTTCAACACCACGACCGATTCGGGCACCTACGCCACCGATCAGCTTTTCGCCACGCTTTCCACACGCACGCGCAAGTGGGATCTGGGCAAGGGCGATGTGGTGATGCTGTCGGACACGGTGGGGTTTGTGCGCGACCTGCCGCACCATCTGGTGGCGAGCTTCAAGGCGACGCTCGAGGAGGCGACGCGCAGCGACCTGCTGTTGATCGTGCTGGATGTGGCGCACCCGCGTGCCCGACAGCAACTCGACACCGTGATGGAGGTGCTCGATGACATCGGCGCCACCGATCAGCAGCGCGTGCTGGTGCTGAACAAGGTGGACCTGCTCGAACACAACGCGGACCTGTTGGTCTGGCAGCAGGAACACCCCACGGCGATACCGATCAGCGCCAGGACCGGACGTGGGCTTGATCGACTGGTGGAGTTCGTGCGGTCGTGCCTGCATGCCGGTGAACGCGACCTGGAGCTGATCGTGCCGATGAAGCACGGCAAGGCGATCAGCTTCATCGAGAACCACGCGAACGTTCGTGAGCGGCGGTACGACGGCGACGAGGTGGCGTTTGCCGTGCGCATGGGCGCGCGGCAGCTTGCGCAGCTTCGTGCGATGGGCGGACCGTTGCGCGTGGAAGAAGTGAACGCGGGCTGAGCCGACGGGTGTATCGAATGGTGTGTCTGTGAACTGCGGCGTGGCGCAACCGATTGACGGTTTTGCGGCCCAGCGGTAGCATCGCCGCACGCCTTGGCGGCGCTCAAATCCAGAGCGCAGGGCGGTGTTTCGCCGCCCGGGTCCGTATGGACCTGTTTCAGAATCAGCGTACCTTGTCCCACAAGGTAGCAAGGCGGGCGCGGGGCGGGTTAACGCTCGTTCCACGCTTTCATGGGCCTGCTGGATTACCTCAAAGCGTTGCTGCGCCAAAGCGATGTCCCGCCGCCCGATGTCGGCATGGGCGCGGGTGAACTGGTCCGACGTCTGGGCGTTCGCTTCGACGAACTGCAGAGCGTGCCGATCACCTACGAGACCTTCAACATCCCCAAGCGTCGCGGCGGGACACGCACCATCAGCGCGCCCAACGCTGCGCTCAAGGCGGCGCAGCGTCGCATTCTGCGTCTTCTGCTTGCCGAGCTTGAAGCGCATCCCGCGGCGACGGGATTCGAGAAGCGACAGTCGATCGTCACCCATGCGCGACTGCATGCGTTCAAGCCGATTGTCATCAAGCTGGACATCAAAGACTTCTTCGGTTCAACGAGCGCCAAACGCGTCCATGCCTACTTTCGCCACATCGGCTGGAATGAGGAAGCGGCGAAACTGCTCACGCGGTTGACGACCCACAACAACGCGTTGCCGCAGGGCGCTCCGACAAGCCCGCGGTTGGCGAACCTGGTCAACTACCGGATGGATGCGCGCATCGATGCGTTGATGGCGGGCGATCGCGACACCATCCGGGTGAATCCGGAGACGGGGCAGCGCATCGCCACACCCGCCCGGCGATACGGTTACTACTCGCGCTATGCCGATGACATCACACTCTCGTTTCCGCACGAGGGCCATCACGCCAACGAGTTCATTCAGGGTGTGAAGATGATCGTTGTCGATGAGGGTTACGTGCTGCACACGAAGAAGAAGCTGCGTGTGATGCGCGGGCACGATCGTCAGCAGGTCACGGGGCTGGTGGTCAACAAGGGCGTGCGGCTGCCTCGGGACACGCGCCGCTGGCTCCGCGCGGTGGAGCATCACATTCGATACGGTCGGCCGGCCACGCTGAGTGTGGCGCAGATCCAGGGTTGGCGCGCGCTGCAGGCGATGATCGAGAAGCAGGCGACGGTGCGACGGCAGCGTTGAGACATCGTCCGAACCGCCCGCCCGGTTGCCCCCGATTACTGTGCTTGAGGGATACGATGCCAGACGATCACGCGGATGGCATCGCTGTCGTCATCGGTGGACGATTCGTCCGCATCGTCATCAGCGGTGGGGGAGCTGCTGCCGAGTGGATGATTGGCGGCGTCGGATGCGGCGACACTGCTGTTGGTCGCGTTCGCTGCCGAGTCGCTGTCGGGTGTTGATGGATAGGGCTCGGACGCGTGCGTGTTGAACTGTTGCCAACGATCGCGCATGCGTTCGAGTTCAGCGACGGGGCTGAGGCGAACGGAGAGTATCTCGACGCCCTGCGCGGTTTCACGGATGAATCGCCGCATCATGGAGGTGCGGGAACTGGTGCGGCCGGGCAGGGGGCTGAACCCCGCGGTCATCGCCTGTCCGTTGTAGAAGGCTGCCAGATCGCCGATGTCGACTCCCTCGGCGTTCCAGACGCTGACGACTTCAATGACGTTCCGCTGTTTGCGGAGGAAGCCGGTTTGTCGTTCGGCGACGACACCGGGCAGATCGCTGAGCGGCGCGATGTCGGCCGGCTCGCCTGCAAGCGGTTCGTCGTCGGGTTGCGGGGTGAGCAGTCGGGAGGTGCGGGGGCGTCCGTCGAACGTGTTGGTGTTGTGTCCCCAATGCGGCGTGGCCTGGGTTTCGGGTGGTTGCCGGCGGACCTGATCGACATACATGAACGCTGCGATGCCGATGACCCCGGCGAGCAACACCAAGGCGGACCACCACGATGTGCGGGGCGGTGTCGGGTCACCCGATTGTCGCAAAGCCGTGCTCATGTCCGTCCCCGTGAGGTGGAATGCGACTGCCGTCTGCGATTACGGATGATCTATCTTAACGCGTTGTTGCCGGAGGGGGAGAGAAATCTGTGCGCACTTTTTGCGATCGCGATCAAGCGTGGGAAATATGGCTGCGAATCAGGCGGTCGCCCGGAGGATGTCGGCGTGTCCCGTCGGGTCGAACGACAGGGCGAGTTGCAGTTGGCCATCCAGTCCGAGGCTGCGGACGACGCGGGCTTTAACCGATTGACGGCTGGAAAGCAGCGCCTGCTCGGGTCGCCAGGCGATGACCAGGTCGACTTCCTGTCCCGGCGGCAGGAGCCGTGGGTGGTCGAGGGTGATCAGGCAGCCGCCCTCGCTGACGTTGCGCGTGCGACCGGTGAGGTAGCGTCCGCCTTCAGCGAGGCGCACTTTGACGGCACGGTCGAGGCCGTATCGCAGGTGGTGTCGTCGTTCGCGTGGCTGCATGATCATGGCTCCCAGGGACTGCCAACGGGCGGATCTGCCGTCATCATCGGCACAATCGATACGACCGCTTCAGCCCGGGCGGCGTTATGGGACCGATCATCCGCAGGGGATTGCAGATTCCGCCCGGCGAGGCCGTTTTGGTCGTTTGATTGTAACTTTTGGTGGGTTAGCATCTTGCGCAAAGGTGACATGTGAGGCTCGTGGCGGAAATGACACGTCGGCGGCAGGCGGGGGGGTCGCCGGTGGAATCGCTACATCGCACGGCCTATCATCGAACGATGCACGGGCGGCAGTGACGGGTAAGGGAGCGGCAGGTCCGCGAACCTTGTTTGCCTGGTCACTTCCTACGTCTGATCGACGCCTGCCCCGACGCCCGTGCCCTGATGCGGTCGTGGTCTCTCCTCCGCGTTGAGTTGCTGATGATGTTCTGGATGCACGTTTCACGGTTCGACGGATCCACGCCCTATGGTTTACCCACGGATCGACGGCGATGACTTTCTGGACGCGGTGCGTCCAGCCCTGAGTCGTTGCGATGCCCCTGCTCTGGCACAGGCCATCAAAGCGCGTTGGCGCACGCGCGATGTGGCAAGCATGTTGCGACACGACAGTTCCGAAGTGCGACGTGTGGCGGCAACGGCACTGGGGCTCATCGGCGACATGAAGTGCGTGGGACCGTTGACCCGCGCCCTGCATGACGACGATTGGCAGGTGAACGAGCTGGCGGAAAACGCGTTGTGGTCGATCTGGTTCCGCAGCGGCAAGCCGCAGGCCGCCAAGCCGTTCTGTCAGGGCGTGGCGCTCATGGCGAGCGAGCAATACGAAGAGGCCGTGACCGCGTTCAACGAGGCGACAACGCTCGACCCGCAGTTTGCCGAAGCGTACAACCAATGTGCGATCGCGCACTTCCTGCTGTCGCAGTGGCGTGCCTCCATCGCCGATGGTCGCCGGGCGATTGAACTGGTGCCGTCCCATTTCGGTGCTTTTGCCAGCATGGGGCACACGTATGTGGAGCTTGGCGATCTGGAGAAAGCGGTGCAGTGTTACCGTCGGGCGCTGCGGATCAATCCACGCATGCACACGATCAGCCGGGCGCTGGAACCGCTGGAGATCGCGCTGCGTGAACGGCGGGACTCCTCGGGAATCTATTCCTTCGATCACACCGAGGGATGACGATGCGGTTCCTTGTCCATTTCTGATGCGGTCTGTTTGACGAAGTCTTTGCTGAGGTTGTGCCAGTAGGCGAGCCCCACACCGACGGCGATGGTGCCGAGCGCGGTGAGCAGCCATGCCGGCGAGCCGTGGCGCACGAGGTCGGCGGCGTCCCCGGCGTCGGCGCGCCATCCCGCAGCCATGTAGGCGCCGTTGGCGATGAGACAGAAGCCGGCAAAGAACCGCAGCAGGTAGCGCCACCGCCACCGCGCCGCCAGGGCGATGGCGTGCATTGCGATCGGGATGACCATGCCCCAGATCAGCCCGCCCCACACGACGAAGTGGGGCGAGGGGTTGGGGTGGACGCGGGTCAAAGAGAAACCGAGCAACGGAACGCGGATGTCGACGACCTTCCCGCCGCTGACCAGGGCGTGCAGGACATGGCCCGCTTCATGGGCCGCCTGCATGGCGTACCAGGAGAGGATCGCGGTGATGCCGAGGGCGACATACTGCATCGGTCGAGCCCGCATGACAGCATTATCACCGATGCGTGCAGGGAATGCACAACACGTTGATGCGTCGTGGTATAGTTGCTGCCATGTCTGAGGAACAGGCAGTCATTACGCCCTGGGACCAGCTCGCCCAGGTTGTGGACACGGGCAACGCCGACCACGTGGAGGCGTTCGTGCAGTTGTTGCCGCCCGGGGAGACGGCCTACACCATCTCGCGGTTGGATGATGAGCATCGCAGCCGCATGCTGGAGCTGATTCGCCCGGAGTTCGCGGCGGATCTGATGCAGTTCCTCAGCGATGAGCACGCGGCGGACCTGATCGAGGAGCTGTCGCCGAGCAAGGCGGCGGCGATTCTGGACGAGCTGCCGTCGGACGATCAGGCGGACATCCTCGGTGAGCTGGATGAAGAGGATCAGCAGGCGATCCTCAAGGAGATGGAGCCGGCGGAGGCGGCCGACGCCCGTCGCCTGGTCGCGTACGATCCGGACGCGGCAGGCGGGATCATGATCACGGAGTACGTTGCGTTTCCGCAGGACATGCGGATCGAGGACGTGCTGGCGGATCTGCGTCGCCATGCCGAGGCCCACGCCGAACACGATGTGCATTACACCTATGTGGTGGACGCGACGGATCGGCTGGTGGGGGTGCTGACGCTGCGTAACCTGCTGCTTGCGCCGAGCCATAACACGCTGCGGGATGTGATGACATCGCACCCGATCAGCGTGAACGTCGACACGCCGATCAGCGAGCTGGAGGACATCTTCGACCGTCATCAGTTCTACGGCCTGCCGGTCGTGGAAGGCGATGGTCGGCTGGTGGGGGTGGTGCACTGGTCGGCGGTGCAGGAGGCGCTGGGCGAACAGGCGGACCGGGCGCTGATGCGATTCGGCGGCATCATCGGCGGCGAGGAGCTGCGCACCAGTCCGCTGCGCGAACGGACATTCCGACGGCTGCTGTTTCTCTTTCCCAACATCGCACTGTCGTTCATCGCCATCCAGATCATCAGCCTGTATGAGCCGATCATTCAGGAGTTCACCGCGCTGGCGGTGTTTCTGCCGCTGGTGGCGAATCTGAGCGGGGCGTCGGGCAACCAGTCGGTGGCGGTGAGCCTGCGCGAGCTGGATCTGGGGCTGCTCAAGCCGCGCGACGTGGCGCTGGTGTTCCGCAAGGAGGTGCTGCTTGGCCTGATCAACGGCGTGTTGATCGGGTTCATCCTTGCGGGGCTGGTGCTGTTGACGCGCTGGGATCAGCCGTGGCTGGCGCTGGTGGTTGGGTCGGCGTTTGCGTTGATGAGTGTGATCGCGGTCATCATGGGCGGATGCATTCCGCTGATCATCAAGGGGCTGGGGGCCGACCCGGCGATGGCGTCGAGTCCGATCCTCACCACCATCACCGATGCGGCGAGCTTCTTCATCGTGCTCACCTCGGCAACGGTGTTGGCGGCGGTGTTTCTGGGGTGATCACCACCAATCAAGTGGCGGCGTCTCTAGGCGAGGTGTTCGCGCCAGATTTGGGTTTGCTCGTGCTGCGTCAGGTTGAAGTGCAGCGCGGTGAGGGTGATGTACTTTTTGAACAGGGCGTCGACATCGGTGTCGGGCGGCATGTGGCGGAAGTCCATGCCTGAGCCGGCGAGGAAGTGGCGATCGCCTGAGGGATGCTCGCTGGGTTCGTAGGCGTCGATGAGCGGGCTGGTGGAGATGGGGACGACGCGCACGCCCCTGGGTTCCGCGCCGTCGTCGAGGATGGGGATGTTGACGTTGAGCACGGTGTGCGGCTGCACGGGGCCTGCGACGATGCGGTCGATGATTTGACGGGCGTGTCGGGCGGCGGCATCCCAACGGGTCTTGGCGGGGTCGCCGATGTGGAGGCTGACGGCGACGGCGGGAATGCCGATGAAGGCCGCTTCCATGGCCGCGGCGACGGTGCCGGAATAGATGACGTTGATGCCCACGTTGGCGCCGGCGTTCATGCCGCTGACAACCAGGTCGACCGGGTCGTCCAGCAACTGGGCGATGGCGAGCTTCACGCAATCAGCCGGGCGACCTTCCACCGCCACACCTTCGAAGATTTCCTGCCCCGTTTCCAGCGAGACGATGTGTCGCCGGGTGGCGATCGTCTGCTTGAAGGTGACGGCGTGAGACATGGCGCTTTGCACCGTGGCGGGGGCGACGACGCGCACCTCGCCCAGCCCCTGCAGCGCGCGGTAGAGAGCGATGAGGCCCGGTGCGGCGATGCCATCGTCGTTCGTCAGGAGAATACGCACGGATTGTTCCTTGTCGTGAGCGGTTCGGGTGTTGGCGTTGCCGGGTAATCTACGCGAATTCGCGTCGACGTTCCGGCGTGGAGGGATTCGCCCTTTCGGATGATCGGATGATGAATCCCGGTGCGGCTGGTATCATCGACGGCACGGTTGTCGGCGACGACGCGATTTCGTCAGGGGGCATCCGCTCTGGAGAATCCACATGAGTTCTGCGCAGTTGGCGTGGGCGGTGGCGATGGTGATGGTGTTGACGGCGGGGCTGCAGAGACCGGCCGTGGCACAGGACGAACCCGCCACCAGCGATGTTGATCACCGATCGCTGCTGCGGGCACTCGATGACAACAGCTTCCAGCGTGGCGAGGCGATCTACCGCAGCATCTGCGCCAACTGTCACGGGCTCGACGGTCAAACGGCAACGCTTCCCACGGCCGCGGCGTTCAGCACCAGCACGTTCAAGTTCGGCAGCGATCCGCTGTCGATGTTTCAGACGGTCACCAACGGCAACGGGCAGATGCCCCAGCAAAGCTGGATGACGCCGGATGAACGGTACGCGGTGATTCATTACGTCCGCGAAGCGTTCATGAAGGGCAAGCATCCGGACTACAAGGCGATCGATGAGGCGTACCTTGCATCGTTGCCGCGGTACGTGCCTCGACCGACGAGCGATGAGCCTGACGCCAACGAGCGTGATTTCGGGCCGGGGCTTGCGTCGCAACTGGGTCGCAGCATTTCCAGTGCGATGACGATTCGCCTGCGTGACCAGATGACGATCGCATACAACCTGCACCGCATGGATGTGGCGGGGGTGTGGCAAGGGGGCTTTCTGGATCTGAGCAAGACGCATCACGCGATGTTGCGCGGCGAGGGTGAGCCGGAGCCTGCGGGGGAGTTGCTGCGTGGGTTGTCGTTCTGGGGATGGGGGCACGAAGGGACACTGGATTATCCGCGTGAGGATTTGCCGCCGCGTGGGCCGATGCCGACGAACTGGCTGAATTATCGCGGGCATTATCTGCACGGGGATCGGATGGTCCTGTCGTATGCGATCGATGGGCGTGATGTGCTGGAGATGCCGGTGAAGGAGCCGAACTTCGACGGCGGCATCACGCACGTGCTGCACATCGCGGCAGGCAAGACGCCGTTGCTGCTGGCCGTGGGACGGTTTGAAGGTGAACGGCTGATCGGCGGCGTGGCGTCACTGGACTACGTCACCGCGCCGACGGGAGAGCGCGGCAGCGCGGCGGATCATCTGGCGGTGGTGGCGGAACTGGATGAGCACGACGAGATGGCGGCGTACATCGGCGCGGTGGCACGCGGCGATGTCGAGGGGCTCGAGTGGCACGTGGATGCATCGCATCGACTCGTGCTGCATATCCCCGCAAGCGATCGACCGCGCGCCGTTGAAATCACCCGTCAGATGAACACCGGCCTTGCCAACCTGGAGAACCTTGCCGGGCTGGTGCAGCTCAAGCGACTGCGCGGCAGCGTGGTGACCGACCTGACAACGCTCACGCAGGGTGGACCGCAGCGCTGGCCCGATGTGTTGGCGGCCGAGGGGCAACTCGGGCAGGACGATAACGCGTACACCCTCGATACCATCACGTTGCCGGGCACGATGCCGTGGAACGTGTGGATGCGCACCTCGGCGATCGACTTCTTCCCCGATGGCCGGCTCGTGGTGACGACGCATGGCGGGGATGTGTGGATTGTAGAAGGAGTGGACGCTTCGCTTTCCAACCTGCGGTGGAAGCGGTTTGCCGCGGGCATGTTTGAGCCGTTCGGCGTGCGCGTGATCGATAACACGATCTACGTGACCTGCCGCGACCGCATCGTGCGGCTGCACGACCGCAATGGCGACGGCGAGGCGGACTTCTACGAAAGCTTCTTTGCCGATCCCGATGTGTCGGTCTTTTTCCATGCGTACAACTTCGACCTGCAGACGGACGCGGCGGGCAACCTGTACTACGCCAAGGCGGGCATGTACACCGACTTCAAGCTGCCGGGGGCGATCTTCCGCATTCCACCGGAGGGCGGACGGTATGAGGTGGTGGCGACGGGTTTCCGCACGCCCAACGGCATGGGGGTGATGCCGGACGGGCGATTGACCGTCAGCGACAATCAGGGCAACTGGATGCCGGCCTCGAAGGTGAGCATCATTCGCGAAGGCGGCTTTTACGGTTACGTGCAGACGCACATCGGCGGGGCGCGTTACGGCACGCGCTGGGCACCGGATGGCGGGAAGATCGATCACCGCCAGGTGAAGCCGCCCGCAACGTTTGATCAGCCGATCATCTGGCTGCCGCAGACGTGGGACAGTTCCAGCGGCGGGCAGGTGACATCGGATGCCCGGCGGTGGGGGCCGCTGTCGAATCGATTGCTGCACACGAGCTTCGGCAAGGGGTGGATGTTCTATCTCACGATGCAGGAGGTGGACGATGTGACACAGGCGGCCATTGTGCGCCTGCCGTTCCAGTTCAACACCGGCATCATGCGGGCGCGGGTGAACCCGGTCGATGGGCAGGTGTATGCCGCGGGTCTCACCGGTTGGCAGGGCCCGCCCGAAGCGCGCGAAGGCGGCATTCAGCGGTTGCGATACACGGGCAAACCCGTCACGGTGCTGGAGAAGTTCGAGGCGATTGAAGGCGCGGTACGGCTCACGTTCAACCGTCCGCTCGATCGCGAAAGTGCGACGAACCTGGCGAACTATCGCACGCAGCAGTGGAACTATCGCTGGCGGCATGAATATGGCTCGCCGCACTACCGCCCATCCGACCCCGAAAAGCAGGGGCAGGAACCGTTGCCGCTGGATCGCGTGACACTGTCAGACGATGGCCGCACCATCACGCTGCACGCCAAAACGCTCAAACCGGTGCATCAGTTGCTCGTGGAAATGGACCTCGACCTCGCCAACGGCGAACCGTTCCAGGAAGCGGTGCTGATGACGATTCACAAACTGGCGGAGTGAGGCGATGAAGCGACCGCGCGGATGCCCATTCGCGTCAGTGATTCACCTGTGCGGCGTTTCGGATGCACGGCGCTTCCTCATGGCTTGTCGAAACCGGTGAAGATCCCGGATGAACTGAATTGCGAACACCACGAACGTGGTGACCGAGAGGACCAACACCGCATAGCCGATGATCATGCGATCGGGGTTGCGCTGGATTGTTATCGTGACGAAGAATACCCCAAGGATGACAGAAAGCAGCGTGGCAATGGCGGAGCCGATCACATAAACCAACTTCGGTCGGCGATCGTTGCGCCTTCCCAGTTTGCCGCGGCGAAACCGCGAGCCAAAGAAATGCGTCACGCCGAGAAGGTTGTACCCAGCAATCGGTTCCCCACACTGGGGGCAGCGATTGACACGTTCATCAACGATCTGGTGACATCCGGGACAGACAACTCTGATTGATCGAGACCGATGAGGCATCATCCGTTCCCCCACTTACAACGGCGAATGCTCGGGCGGATTCTCCCGAATGGCCCTTCGCGCAGCGGTCACTCATCCGTCACGCAGCCTTCGCTGGCGCTTTTGACGTTTTTGATGTACTTGTAGAGC